>NZ_VPAF01000010.1:0-113549 GCF_013419345.1 Acinetobacter sp. YH12086 | reverse complement strand
AGCCACTCCAAGGTCAAGCTTAATAAATTAAATTAAACATTCAATGAACACTGAATAGCCGGCACTTTTGCAAATTTACCTTGTCTCTATAAGCTCACATCAATTTCAGGTAAGAATAACAATAGATTGAACCGTACCGGGTTTGTCGGAGAGTCAATATTCTGAGAGACTACCCCGATGACAAAATTAAAATATACCCCTGAAATCAGAGGGTAATCCTCCCATAAATAACCGAAGTTAAAAGTAGAGGTTAAGCAGCCATTAGAGGTGGCTTTCCTTTGTTAGCTTGATGTGGTCTTTCATGGTTGTAATGCCACAACCAGTTTGTTGCATAATCTTGTACTTCATCCAAAGTATCAAATAAATGCTTGCTCAGCCAACTATAACGTATGGTCCGATTATAGCGTTCAATATACGCATTCTGCTGTGGCTTACCCGGTTGAATATATTCAATACGAATACCGTGCTCAGTAGCCCAGCGCACAAATTCGTGACTGATAAATTCGGGACCATTATCGCATCGGATCACTAACGGTTTTTCTCTCCACTCCAGCAATTGATTCAACGTACGAATAACCCTGATTGTGGGCAATGAGAACCCTGCTTCAATGGCTAGGCCTTCGCGGCGGTAATCATCAATCACATTCAATAATCGAAACTTGCGACCATCGGAAAGCTGATCATGCATAAAATCTAATGACCAAACCTGATTTTCTCGGATTGGTTCTTTCAATGGTTCAGGCGCATGCCGTTTTAGTCTTCTTCTCGGTTTAATACGCAGATTCAGTGCCAACTCACAGTAAATGCGGTAAACCCGCTTGTGATTCCAGCAGCAACTCTCAACATGCCGTAAATACGAGAAGCACAAACCAAAGCCCCAATCGGAATTTTCCTCAGTGAGTTCAATGAGCTGTTCAGCAATGAGTGCATTGTCATCGCTGAGTTTGGCTTGATAGCGGTAGCAGGTTTCACTAATGCCAAATGCTTTACAAGCCAAACGAATACTAATGGCATGCTGGGCAACTGCCTGTTGTGCCATCTTACGCTGGCAAGATGGCTTTACCCTTGCGCAGCAGTGCTGCTCATTGCCATCGCTTCCTGGATGATTTCGGCCTTTAATCGCTCTTCCGCATACATCTTTTTAAGTCTGGTATTTTCGGCTTCTAGCTCTTTCAGTCGAGCCATTAATGATGTATCCATACCACCATATTTGGCACGCCATTTATAAAAGGTAGCATTACTCATGCCGTGTTCACGGCAAAGGGTCGCTACAGGTGTGCCAGATTCTGCCTGTTTCAAGATGGACATGATCTGACTGTCAGTAAATTTAGATGTTTTCATGCAGAATCTCCTGCTCGTATCTTAAGAGAAAATTCTACTTTTAGATCCTATTATTTTTAGGGGGGATTACCAACTATCTAATTCAATATATCCACTTTTTTGTAGACGTCTAAATATCTGATACGTTTTATGATAAAAACAGTTCGATCTAAATTCTGGATAGGCATTAACAAACATCTTCCTAACATCTTTGAATTCTTCTGATCTAAAGCTTGTATTTGTCAAGAATTCAACGAAACATTCATTAAGAGATTGAGTTAAACACATAAAAAGTATACCACTATAATATAAAAATATCCCATTTTGGGATATTAAACATAATAGTACAACATCTTGAGCTATGAGCTCAATACACGATCCTAGATACAGAAAGTTGATACATGACCTTATTGCTATACGTGAGTCAAAAAAAATAACTCAGGTAGAACTAGCTTCGTCTTTAAAGAAACCTCAATCTTACATAGCAAAAGTAGAAAATTTTGACAGAAGATTAGATGTACTAGAGCTGAATGATTGGTTAAATGCGTTAGGTTTATCTATAATTAGTTTTTTAGAAGATAGTTTATTAAGTGACACCTAGAACTAAGGTTAAAATTTAATTTACATTTTCTAGTTGATGGTTAAGGTTCCTAACTGTGCAAAATACAAAATGCACAGTCAAGTTTTTATACTAACCACCAACAAAGGAAGCATATTGTGCATAAGATTGGGGGTATAAAACATTTATATGCCAACCATTTCGAACAAGCGCAGTTGCAACTGACACGTGAACCAATGGGTCTGTGCCAATTAAAACTCAACCCTGAAATCACCGATCTTTTCGATTTTCAATTTGAAGATATTGAAATTGTAGGTTATGAATCACATCCTGCGATTAAAGCCCCTGTTGCTGTTTAATTTTTAGAAATCCCAAGTGAAAAGCAAAATCCCGCTTTACCTCAAGCGGGATTTTGCATTCTAATAGACGGCAAATATTTCGGCTATTTGAGTTCAAACTATGGCATTTCAAAATTTAGAAATCGTGCACGTTGTCGCTATGGATCAGCAGCGCTGCATTGGTAAAGGGAATGATTTGCCGTGGCATATTTCTGCAGATTTACAACACTTTAAAGCCATCACCCAAGGTGGTGTGGTGGTTATGGGACGCAAAACCCTAGAGTCTATGGGACGTACCCTACCGAAGCGTGTCAATTGGGTGATTACACGAGATAGCAATTGGTCATTTGAAGGTACCAAAGTCGCATATAGTATCGATGAGGCGTTAACGCAAGCTGTTGCTGATGTCGCGAGTTCAGAAAAACCAACGAGTTTGTTTATTATTGGTGGTGGTGAAATTTTTAAGCAAACCATCGGCATCGCAGACCGTTTAGAACTCACGCATGTTGAACTCGATGTTCAAGGTGATGCGCATTATCCTGAAATTCCTGCGGACTTTCAAAAAGTGGCATCAGAACAACACATCGACGACAAAACTGGGATTGCTTTTGAGTTCGCAACTTACCGAAAATAAAGAAAAATCTTAAGCTAAAAGAAAAATATGCAACAGAGTGACCAACGAGCAATGTTCAAAAAAATAGGGCGAAGTATTCTTCATGCCCTATTTAGTGTATTTGTCCTCTGCTCTTCGATTTGGCTCTGTGCCGCCCTGTGGATACAGCAACCGGCAGGCTGGTTAGGCAGCCGCATTATCATTGGGATCTGGATTGCTTTCGCCCTGAGCATTTTAGGCATCTATATTACCCAACACTTTTTTAGCCGTCGTAAAGATGTCTTGATTTATATTGTGGGCTTTATCTGTGGTCTATTTTGGTATTTTGGCATGGAAGCACGCCAAGATCGTGAATGGAATCCTGAAGTAGCAGAAATTCTACATTATGAAAAGCAAGGCAATCTTGTCACCTTGCACAATGTGCGTAATTTCGACTGGCATGCCGATGGCGGCTATACCCCGCGTTGGGAAACCCGCCAATATGACCTGAGTCAAATCAATGGCGTCAACATCATTACCTCGTATTGGATGGGGCCGCAAATCGCCCATACCTTGGTCAGTTTTGATTTTGCTGACCGACCACCGCTGACATTTTCGATTGAAATTCGCAAAGAGAAAAACGAAGAATTCTCTGCGATTGGTGGTTTTTTCCGTAAATATGAACTGAGCCTTATTGCATCAGATGAAAAAGATATCATCTATACCCGCAGCAATACACGCGGAGAACAGGTCTATTTCTTCCCCGTAAACATGCCAAAATCTGAAATGCAGGCGCTGTTTATTGAATATTTACATAAAGCCGATGAACTGCAGACTCAACCTAAATGGTACAACACGCTCACCAGTAATTGTACAACACTGGTTTTTGACATGATTCAAGCTGTTTCCAAACATCAACTTCCAACCGATTACCGCTTATTTGCATCCGGTTATTTGCCGAATTATTTATATGACCTCCATGCCATAGACCAAAATTGGGATATGAAAACATGGTATCAAAAAGCCCATGTTAACCCTCGTGTCTCTCAAATCAAGCAACTGAGCAGTGAACAATATTCGAAGTTAATCCGACAAGGTTTGCCGCATTCACAGTCCAATCCAAGCGCCAATCAATTGTAATTCTTAAATATTGATACAAATATGGCTAGCTTATCTGTGCGATATTTGCTTAGATAGTTGAAATGCTTCCACGGGGAAATTCCGATGCTAAAACAAATATTTGTTGCTGCAACTTTGGTTTCAACTTTAGTGGTGACAGGCTGTGAAAGCATGCCTGCACAAGACAACACCATAACTGAAAATTTAAACCTATTACAAAACCGTACTTGGATTGCCACTCAGATTGGCAACACTCCAATCAAAACAGCACCCAATGCGCATAATATTCCAAGCATTCAATTCGATGCGGCTTCAAAACGTGTCTCAGGTGCAGACGGCTGTAATCGTATAATGGGTGGCTATAATGCTGGCAAAGACACCATAACGTTTGGCCCGATTGCTGCGACACAAATGGCTTGTCTCAATAACAATGGGCTAGAGCGACAGTACCATGCAGCACTCGAAAAGGTAACGCATTATCAAGTTTTTGGAAAAACCTTGAAATTGCTAGACCGTCACGGCAATTTATTAATTCAATATGAAAGCGCTGTTCAACCGCGTTAAATCATTAAAAAAGTCTGCTTCGGCAGACTTTTTTATTCACTGTTCAGTCATGCCAGAGACATTTAATGCACATAAACTAGTGATTAGTATACAGACGTACATTGCAGTTTTTAGCTATAACCCCATATTAAACATCAGGGAACAAGATAGGATTTCACTATGCAACAAGCGGTATTTGGTGGTGGGTGCTTTTGGTGTGTTGAAGCAGTTTTTCTACAACTAAAGGGCGCGCAAACAGTCGTCAGTGGTTATGCAGGGGGAGTTACTCAGCATCCGAGCTATGAGCAAATCTGTGAGGGAAACACCCAACATGCAGAAGTCATTCAGATCAATTTTGATGACAGCCAAATCAGTTTTAGCCAATTGCTAGATGTATTTTTCGCAACTCACGATCCAACCACGCTGAACCGTCAAGGCAATGATGTCGGTACACAGTATCGCTCAGTGATTTTCTATCAGGACGAATCACAAAAGAAGCTTGCTGAACAACGTATTGAAGAATTAAAAGCTGAAGGCATCAATATCGTGACTGAACTGAGTCCAATGCCAACCTTCTACCCTGCCGAAGAATATCATCAAAACTTCTTTGCACGTAACCCAAACCAAGGTTATTGTAATTTTTCAATACCACCTAAACTCATGAAATTACGTAGCAAATTTCAAGACCTACTCAAATCTGAGTGATCTAATTAAACGGCATCTATTTTCAAAATAGAGACATAAAAAAAGCGACATTTCAGTCGCTTTTTTTAGTTATCTTTGCTCAGTGCTTAGTTATCACTGGCAAAGGCGATATCGCTGAGTCCGGCTCCACTCGCACGCGACATCACTTGTGCAACTGTGTCATAACGTGATTCTTTATCGGCTTTTAATACCAATGCAGGCTTACGTTCTTGCTGACCAGCTGTATTTAGACGACTTTCTAAATCTTCGAGCGTGACAATATCACCATTCCAAGCGATATCACCCGCTGAGTTAATGCTGATGGTTACGCTTTCAGTTGGCAGATCAATCACTTCTGCAGTCGTTTGTGGCAAGGTTAATGGAATTGATGGGTTGGCAACAGTCGCAGTCACCAAGAAGATGATCATCAATACCAACATAATATCGATGAGCGGAATGAGGTTCATCTCATTCATGCCAGCATCGTTGTCTTCACCCAATTGAAAAGCCATTAAGCTTGACCTCCAGCTAAACTTTGCTGTGCAGTTTTCACGTCTTCTTTCTTCGCTGCAGATTCTTGTTGCAACATAGTATCAATCAATAAACCATGCGCTTGATCTTGCAATTCATTCGAAAGTGTACGGTTAAAACGAACACAGATGTTATAAGCCAAAACCGCAGGAATCGCCACAGCCAAACCAAGACCGGTCATGATCAAGGCTTCACCAACTGGTGTTGCTACTTGTGCAAGACCTGCTTGACCGCTTTTTCCTACTGCTACAAGGGCATGAAAAATACCCCATACTGTACCGAACAAACCTACGAACGGTGCAATTGAAGCAATCGTACCCAATACAGATACGCCTTTTTCAGCATTAGCTTTTTCTACCGAAATTTGACGTAGTAATGCTTGTTCTGCCACAGCCTTACGTTGTTCAAAAGCTAAAGGAGCAAATTTCGCTTTCAGTTTGCTTAGTGCATCTGCAAGGTGGTTATATGCCACTTGCTTGAGCTGACGTGTGCCCATAATACGAAGAACGAAGATCGTCCAAGTCGCAATCGACATTGCAAGTAACACGAAATACAGTGTTTTGCTGACTGCATCTGCATGTTGCCAATAAACTGAAAAGTTCATATTCGAACTCCTAATGGGTTAGCCGGAATCTTAATTAAGTTTAAAGTTAAATGGTTGATCAACTCGCGTCGGAGTTGCCACACCATTATCAATATATTTGGATAAACGCGCACGCTTCACTGCTGCAGTCACTTTACGGTTCACAGCAGCGCCACAAGTCGAGTTTTTAATCGTTGCTGATTCGACTTTACCTTCAGCACTTGCTGCAATCGCAACTTCAACTGTACACGACGCTTTTAATTCACCATCTTCAAATTGAACATTAGGTTTCTTAATCCAACTGACACCATTACCAATGCTCACAGTTTTAGGTGTCGGTGGCGCAGGTGGTGCTGGAGGCGCAGGTGGTGGTGCAACAGGTGCCGGAGGTGTTGGTTCAACACGAACGACTTTCGTTTCAGAAACCACAGTTGAAACAACAGGTGTTGGTGGTACGTTTTTGACCGCTTCAACAGTTGGTTTCGGCGCATCTTTCTTTTTCACCTGTTCCACTTTTTCCACTTTCTTCGGTGGAGGTGGTAAAGGCTTATCTACAATTTTAACTTCTTTTGGCTTTGGTGGCTCTTTCTTCGGTTCTGGTTTTGGCTTCGGAGGTTCTGGTTTTTTCTCTTCAACAATCTTCACAAAGCGAACTTTAATCGGATCTTTTTCGATCGGTTTAAGTTCTGGTGCTTTCATATTGCTGACCGCCCACAATACTCCCATATGCCCTACCACAACAGCGAGAAGCGCAGTAATGATTTTCTTTTTCATCGGGTTAGGTGATTGCATCATTGGAGCGGGAGATTGACTCATTAAACTCAGTTACCTTGAAGAAGCGATTGCATTTATTTTGTCAAAAATACAATCATGCTCATCGGTTAGCACAATTAAAGTACGGCAATAATAAATGAGAAGTGTTTTCATTTGCAACTATTAATTCGTCAGTTTTAATGACTTTTTTTAATCATAATATAAAAAAGGCATACCTAAAGTATGCCCTTTTATTCAAAAATTCATCTCGTTTTATTGAAATACAACAGTTTTATTACCATCGACAATAATACGATCTTCAAGATGCCATTTGACTGCACGTGCGAGTACATTACGCTCTACGTCCTGACCTAACTCACGCAATTGCTCAACAGTAAAGTCGTGACTTACACGCTCTACGTCTTGCTCAATAATCGGCCCTTGGTCAAGATCAGCAGTCACATAGTGCGCTGTCGCACCAATCAACTTCACACCTTTTTCATGCGCTTGTTTATATGGGTTCGCACCAACAAAGGCTGGGAGGAATGAATGGTGAATATTGATCACTTTCATTTCCCATTTTTGAACAAATTCTTCGTCTAAAATTTGCATATAACGAGCAAGAACCAATAAATCATTGCCTTGCATCAACTGATCAATTTGCTCATAAGCTTCACGTTTGTTTTCTTTATTCACAGGAACAACTTCAAACGGAATACCGAAATTTTCTACAGATTCACGTAAAGCATCGTGGTTAGACACGACTTTGGTGATTTCACATGGCAAACCACCACGTGCATGACGCCACAACAGCTCAAGCAAAGCATGGTCAACTTTTGACACCAAGATACCGACTTTCTTCACATCACTGACTAAAGCTAAACGCCAGTGCATGTTGTAACGCTCAGCAACATTGCTCGCAAATGTTTGAGTTAGACTTTCTTTACGGCTTTGTAAATTGTCCAATTCGAACTCAACACGCATGAAGTATCGCCCCCCTTGAGCTTCAGTCGCGTATTGATCAAGTGCGGTAATATTTGCTCCCTGATGATACAAAAAGCTCGATACAGCTTGCACAATCCCTGGTTTATCTTCACAGGTAATGAGTAAGCGTGCTGTGTTAGCGGTCGACATATTCATGTTGGTTTATATCACTAATCAGTTAAATTGAAAAAAGAGCCGAGTATTCTAACGCTTTTTAAAGCCAGACTAAATAGTCTTATTCAGTAACCTGATGCTTTACGTTTGAAAGACTTGCAAACAAGTCCGACGGCCCTAAAGTTTCGAGCAATCGCTCATAGGTTTCACGGCTTTCACCACGTAGATATGCGCCTTCTAAGAACACCATTTGTCGCAGTGCTTGCCACACCCACTTTTCTTCCAAAGTATTGGAGTCGGTAATATGGCCCGACATATAAAGGAAGTTGGTCCAGTTGGTCAGCACGATCCACAAGTTAATGGTTAAGGCCTCAATTTCAGAATCGGTCATCTGCATTAAGTCTGCGTCAACAAAGGCACGATAAATTTTCTGCCCTTGTTGCATAACTTGACCGGCAAAACGTGGATACATTTTGCGGAAATCTTCATTATTTTCGACCAAGTGATAAACATCACGATGTAAAAATCGATAAGCCCATAATTGGCTACTTAACACTTGGAAATAGCGAATTTTATCATTGGCATCAAGCTGACGATCATCAGGAAGCGCTAACATTTCTAGCGTTTCTTGCTGATATTGCTCCATTAATTCCTTAATAATTTCACTTTTATTTCGGAAATGGTAATACAAGTTACCTGGGCTCATTCCCAGTTCAGCAGCAATATGATTGGTTGTCACTGAACGCTCTCCACGCTCATTAAACAACTGCAAACTCAGCTGCAAAATACGTTCTTTCGTTTTTAAGGTTTTGGTGTGAGACATCCTAAAACAACCATTTATTTCAAAGCATTAGAACACTAACACATAAAGTAACTTGACTATTTAGAGTATTTGCTCTAAAAATTAATTAATCGCTAATTTGGATATGGTCGTGCGACATGAATAGTCAAACAAAAACAACTTCAATGACACCACATTCTTTTGATCACCAGCATCTCAACAATATGTTGGAACAGCAGAAACAAGCGTATTTACGTTACCCATTGCCTACAGCGAAGGAACGTATAGACCGTTTGGCTCGGCTTAAGCGTATCTTAGTTAAGTATCAAGATCAATTTGCTGATGCAATTAATCAAGACTATGGTAACCGTTCTATTGGTGAAACCAAGATTGGTGAGTTGCTCACATGTCTTGAACACATCAAATATTATAGCAAGCATTTGACAGACTGGATGAAACCATCCAAACGCCATGTCGGAATTATTCATCAACCTGCAAAAGCATGGGTGCAATATCAACCACTTGGTGTCGTCGGCATTATTACGCCATGGAACTACCCACTGCTTCTTTCTATAGGCCCACTGATTTGTGCTTTGGCTGCGGGCAACCATGCCATGATCAAAATTTCGAGTGCCTCTGCGGCATTCGGTGATGTGCTCGAAAAAGCTCTCGCAGAAGCATTTCCTCAAGAATTGGTCGCAGTCGTCAATGGTGGTGGCCCAATTTCAGATGCGTTTAGTCACCTTGCCTTCGATAAAATGATTTTCACGGGCTCAACCAATGTCGGTAAAACCGTCATGGCTGCTGCGTCTGAAAACTTAGTTCCTGTGATTTTAGAATTAGGCGGAAAGTCACCTGTATTGGTTCATCCGTCTATTGACCTTGCGGATGTTGCACAGCGTCTTGCGGTTGGTAAACTTTGGAATGCAGGTCAAACTTGTGTTGCACCTGATTATGTGTTCTTACCTCGTGGTAAAACTGCTGAATTTTTAGATCACTATAAAGTGTGCGTTGAAGCTATGTACCCAAGTATTGCTCATAATCAGGACTACACCTCGATTATTAATGACAAGCAGTACAAGCGCCTACAAGGTTATTTAGAAGATGCGCGTGATCAAGGCGCACAAATCATCAGTTTTAACCCACAAAATGAAGATGTGGACGCTGTACGTAAAATTGCACCGACTGTTTTAACGGGTGTCACTCCAGACATGCAAATTATGCAGCATGAAATCTTCGGTCCGATCCTTCCGATCATGGAATATGATCAAATTGACGAGGTTATTGCTTTTATTAATAGCCGTCCTCGTCCACTTGCTTTATACTATTTCGACTTTGATCAGGCACGTGCCGACTATGTCGCAACACGTACCCATTCAGGACATTTCGGACAAAACACGGTATTAACCCATGTTGCTCAAGATGACCTGCCGTTTGGCGGTGTGGGGGCTTCGGGTATGGGTAAATATCATGGTCCAGAAGGTTTCTTCAGTTTGTCGCATGAACGCTCGGTGATGTCGAATCCAAAACTCTATAGTTTGAAATTCATTCTTCCACCGTTCAATAAGCCGATCCACAAACTGATTTCGAAGACACTTCTTCGATAAACGATCAAGGCATGAACGATCACACCAGGTGATCGTTCGTTTTATGCAAAATCGCTTGTCTTTTAAGCGCATTTTTGATATAAAACGCCCCTTGAATGAATTCAATGTTTTTTTTGACTGGCCATACAGATTTGCTGTTGGCTAAATCAATGGAGTTACACCATGTCTAAGGTTTGCCAAGTTACCGGCAAGCGTCCAGTCGTTGGTAACAACGTCTCACACGCCAACAACAAAACTAAACGCCGGTTCGAGCCGAACCTGCATCACCACCGTTTTTGGTTAGAAAGCGAAAAACGTTTCGTACGTCTTCGTCTAACTACTAAAGGTATGCGTATTATCGACAAATTGGGCATCGAAAAGGTTGTTGCTGACCTACGTGCTCAAGGTCAAAAGATCTAAGGAGCTACGAACATGCGTGATAAAATTCGCCTAGTTTCTTCTGCTGGTACAGGTTATTTCTACACTACCACTAAGAACAAACGTACTATGCCGGAAAAAATGGAAATCAAAAAATTTGATCCAAAAATCCGTCAACACGTAATTTTCAAAGAAGCTAAAATCAAATAATTTTAGTTTTTTGAAAAAAACGACCTGCTTAGGTCGTTTTTTTTTGCATTTTTTTTATTCGAATTGCTAAACTTTCAAAATGCTTTTGGCACTTTTTGTGCTTGTCTTTTTTACCCTTAACTTAGGCTTAAGGAGTTTTTAGTGCCTCATGATGTAGAACTCATAATATTACTTGCTGTTGGCTTTGGTTTTGCCTTAATTTTTGGCTATATAGCTGCGCGCCTGCGACTTCCTCCCCTCATCGGCTATCTGATTGCCGGTATTATTATTAGCCCAAATACGCCTGGAGTAGTTGGTGACATCCATCTCGCTAACCAGTTGGCCGAACTCGGTGTCATGTTCCTGATGTTTGGCGTGGGTATGCACTTCTCACTCAGCGACCTAATGCAAGTTCGACGTATTGCGCTTCCAGGTGCAGTATTACAAATTGCAGTGGCGACCTTACTGGGTATGGGAATTTCCATGCTTTGGGGCTGGAGCATGGGCTCAGCGCTGGTCTTTGGCTTAAGTTTGTCGTGTGCAAGTACGGTGGTTCTCCTCAAGGCTCTCGGTGACCGAGGCTTACTTAACTCCGTGAATGGTAAAATTGCTGTAGGCTGGCTCTTGGTTGAAGATCTGGTCATGGTCTTGGTTCTGGTCTTACTCCCTGCCACAGCAGTATTGCTTGGTGGACAGCCACTCACAGAAAGTAGTGCAGATGAAAATATTTGGCTGACCTTAGGTCTAACTTTACTCAAAGTCGCTGGCTTTATTGCCTTTATGCTAATCATTGGTAAACGCTTAGTGCCAATGATTATGCAAGTGGTTGCACGCTTAGGCTCACGTGAATTATTCACGCTCACTGTGGTTGCAGCAGCCGTGTCTATTGCCTTTGGTGCCTACAAGGTATTTGGTGTATCCATGGCACTGGGCGCATTTTTTGCTGGGATGGTAGTCAAAGAATCGGACTTTAGTCACCGTGCAGAAGAAGAAACCCTTCCGCTTCGTGAAATTTTTTCGATTCTGTTTTTCGTCTCCGTCGGCATGCTGTTTGATCCACGGATCTTGATTGAACAACCGCTTCACGTCTTAGCTGTGGTCGGCATTATCATGATTGGTAAGACCATCGCTGCAATGGCGTTGGTGTTGTTCTTCCGTTACCCCATCAATACCGCATTAACCGTTGGGGCGAGTTTGGCGCAGATTGGTGAGTTCTCGTTTATTTTGGCGACCTTAGGTGTATCTCTAAACCTCCTTTCCATGGAAGGACAAAACCTGATATTGGCAGGTGCATTAATCTCGATTACGCTAAATTCATTTATATTTTCTGCAATCGAGCCTATGCAGCGACTCATCCGTGAGCGCTCGAATTTGGCCCGTTTACTGGAACGTAGTAGTGACCCATTGGCCATGTTGCCGGATGAGGTCTCACAGGATTATCTGCGTGATCAGGTGGTGCTGATTGGTCATGGTGAAGTCGGTCGTCGTATTACCCGCGAATTAATGAATGAAAACATTAAAGTGGTTATTGCTGAAGAAAACCGTGAAATCGTGGAAAACTTGCGGGAAAAAGGCATCGCTGCGGTATCCGGTGTAGCAACAGAACCTGGGGTTTTAATTCAAGCCCATATTCAACACGCACGCCTTTTGGTCATTTCACCTATGGATATTTTAGATATTCATAAAATTGTCGATATTGCCAAAATGCTGAATCCGTCTATCCAAGTATTGGTGTGTGCGGAAAGTAAAGAAGAAGCTGAAGTCATTCGTCGTGACAATGTCGGTGAGGTTTATTATGCCAAAGAGGAAATGGCGAAAAATATGAGCAATCATATTTTAAATCAAATCCAAATTGCCCATCACCAAACACCGACACACTAAGATGTCAAATTAAGCGCTTAAAGGTGATACCAAAAAGGCGATGCATTTAAGCATCGCCTTTTTTTAATGGATATAATTCATTAATTTTAAAATTACAAATAATTGAATTTAAAAAACATATTGATAAAATGAGCATCAAACGAAGCATCATTTTAAAAAACTTCAAACAAGAAACGAGAAAAACATGTACATACTCTATTTAGGCCTTGCCATTATTTTGATTGGCGGTCTGGGCTTTCTCATCGCTGCATTTAAAACCAGTATTTTATGGGGACTGGGCTGTCTATTGTTTTACCCCATTTCCATCGTCTTTCTGATTCTGTATTGGCAAGATGCCAAAAATCCTTTTTTCTTACAGCTCATCGGGGTCTTTATTGTATTTTTAGGTTCGATACTGATCTCACCTACTGAACTGGGCACAGTCTAAGTACCATTTTGGGTATAAAAAAAACGCACCGAAAGGTGCGTTTTCATCAACATGATCCACAAAATCAGCAGCTATATGATTAGCTCATATATTTTGGCTTTTCATCAACCACTTCGGCATGCCATTCATCCACTTGTTTTTCTAACAAACCAAACAATGCAGCCTGAATCATTTGCTGAGCGATCACACTCATTTGATCGCCCAAAATATTGCGTAATTCTTCATTGAATTGGATAGTCACCAAAGGCTCTTTTTCTGAGCCTGCATTACGCAATGCCAACTCACCACCTTCCAATTGAACCAGCTCTAAAATTGCTTCCTGGTTCCCAAAGAGTTCTTTCAACTGTTCTATAGACATATATCCCTCCATGCGCAACATGGTGATAAAGGCATCTGCACTTTGTATTACTTAGATAATCTTATATCGGGTTAAATAAATTTATTTCAAGTAGCAATAGTCCGATTAGAACTCCACCATCTCGTTACGAAATCCATCAATTAATTGAGTTAGATCACGATGCCATTCACGCAAAATAGCGGTATCTGGCAACCATGCTTGCGGTGTTTGGGTAACTTTAATAATTAAATTTGAAGACGTTTCATCTTCTGGCTCTGGTGCAGACGGTTCAGGTGCATACTGACACATACGATGTGCGCGTTTCAGCTCTGCAATAAAACCTTGCTTGGCCAATTGCTGCATAACAGTCACTTCGGGTGATACCTGACCTTTTTCAGCCATCAGCGTTTCAATCGACTTTAACGTGGGCGCAGGATCATTTAAACGATAGTAACGCACCAACTCTTGTAAAAACGCAAGTACTGCACCATGCAAATGAAAAACCGCTGCTTCGCGATAAGCCTGAGCTTGTTGAACATGATCGGTCTGCTCGGCTTGCTGACATGCAAGACGGCTAAAATATAACTTTTGATTGGTACGATCAGCATGAAAGCGAGCAACACGAGACATGAACAATTCCCTAAATTTTGGCGTTTTTCTACATGAATAAGCTTAAACGGATTTTTAGGAAATTCACAATAAATATTATGGATGATCGATTTCAATTAAATAAATGTCACGCTTGGCAGGAACAGGCATATCCCAATTAATCATCCTGATATTTTCCAGACGCCAAGCCCAGTACCCTGCTGCCCAATATGTCGCCTGCGCTTGCTCTACCTCTGTTTCAGTCCATGCATGAACGTCATATACATCGACCATCGCCACTGCACGTCCAATATCTTCATCTCCGCTTTCATGTAAGTAGCGTTGATTTTCCACGATCACTAAATCTTTTAAAGGCAAATGTTCGGGCTGCCATGAGCGGACTTCAAGCGTTTTAAGCCCACAAGCAATGTTCGAACCAGATGGCGCAACAATCGACAAAGCCGAGTAGCATTTTTTCATAGATCACCGATAAAAAAAGGAGCGTTACGCTCCTTTTTGAATTTATGCTTTAGGCTTATCTTCAGCCGCTTTTACGCGAATACCCGCACCTTTGACTTTCAAAGTATTCAGGCCTTTAATCGCTTTTACAGCTTCACGACCATTTGGCATTTCGACAAAACCAAACCCTTTCGATTTACCTGTGCTTGCATCCATAACAACAACAGCAGACTCTACTGTGCCAAATGGTTTAAACAGTTCAACCAATTCTGCTTCAGTAACTGAACGCTCTAAGTTACGTACTAAAATTTTCATTCAATCTTCCAAATAGACAGCATCATCAAAAAGCATTTGTCTATTTTGCTTTTTAACTTGCGTGTAAATCACGTCAAAAATCTATTTTAATCGAGATCGATACCAAAATCTAAATTAATCGATTTTCTTTCGATTAACGCACTTTTTACGGTTTGCTGACGGGTTTTATAGTGTGTTTCCAAACTACATAAATTTCGAGTTAAATCATTCATAAAATAACTTTCTACTTTACGCCCTTGCTCATCCACAGTTTCACGTGCCCAGTGGTTCAAGTTTTGCTTAGTCAAAATCAATTCATTTTGCGCACGTGTCAGCGCCACATATAACACGCGGCGCTCTTCTTCCACCTCATCGAAATTACCCTGAGCACGTGCATGCGGGTATTGCCCTGGTGTCACATTTGCCACATAGCAAACCTTTTGTTCTGTCCCTTTAGCAGAGTGAATGGTAATCAAAGTGACCACATCACTATCTGATTGCCGTTCAATTTCAGAAATGGACACAGGATCGAGCACATACTCTTCAAGAAATTCACTGAGCTGTGTATGCTTTGATGCTAGTTGTTTCACCAGATCAAAATCCCCGACACGTCGGTTCCAATCTTTTTTATAGTTTTCTTCTAGCTGCTCAGAAATCGCTTGAACAGCCAAGCTTACACATTCTTTGACCTGATCTTTCAACACCGACATTTGCTTCATCATCAGAATCGCTTGGTCAGGTACTTTGCCAAATTTTTCCAACTTGGTTGCAATGGCTTGCATTTCTGGCTCAAGTAAAATCTGCTGCGATAACTTACTCGCACCGACATCACCCACACCATTCCATAAGGTTAAAAAGCGCATCCACGCGATATCATCTAAAGGATTGGCCACTACACGCAATACACTGAGTAAGTCTTTTACATGGGCTGTTTCAAGTAATTTCATGCCGCCAATAAAGCGATACGGCACGTTTGCGGCAATACAGGCCGCTTCAATATGACGAGCAGCAAAGCTTGAACGCACAAGCACCATATGATCCGACCATTTGCTGCCTTCGAGGTAATGACGCTCTTTAATATCAATGGCAATCCATTTGGCTTCATCAAACTCATTCGGGAAAATATGCATTTTCGGCTTAATCCCTTCACCACGATAGGCATCTAAGCGTTTGTCATATTTAATTTCGCTTTCATCCAACAACCAATTCGACAGGTCTAAAATTTCTTGGGTTGAACGATAATTTTTTTCAAGTTTAAAAATCTGTGCGTCGGGTACCCGCTCTTTGAAATGATGAATATTTTCAAAGTCTGCACCACGGAAGCCGTAAATGGACTGTGCATCATCGCCGACACAGAACAAGCTGACACGTTGTTTTAGTGGCTCAAGTAACGCCCATTGCAGCGGATTGGTATCCTGCATTTCATCAACCAACATGTGGCGACAAATTGAAGCAACATAATCGACCAGTCCATCTGATTCCGCCAAAGCTTTCGCCACAATCGCCAAGATATCGTCATAATCGAGAAAACTACGCGCACGTTTACGAGCTTCGTATTCTTTCATGATATCCGCGATTTGATCTTTTAAAGCAAAGTACTCAGGCATTTGCTTTTCCATGGCAATGCTAAGTTTTTGACGCGTATTCCGCGCAAAAGAATATAGGTCACAGAGTTCTTTTGGCTTGGGTAAGTGATTGGGGTTTTTCTTATCATCACGGCCACGAATCAGGCGGAACATCATGAGCTGATCATCACGATCAATAATCGAAAACTGTTCTAGACCAAAAGCTTTTGGAATGCGGCGCAATAGGTACATACAAAAGGTATGAAAGGTTGATGCACGTAACCCTTTGGCTTGCTCACCTAGAGCCAACTCCACACGAGCAACAATTTCACTCGCTGCACGGCGAGTAAAAGTCAAAATTTGAATTTGATTAGCAGGCACGCCTTGATCAATTAAATAAGCTGCACGCGCTACGATGGTTTTGGTTTTACCACAACCTGCTCCCGCCAAAACCAAGCTATGCTGTGCTTCTGTTGTTGCGGCTTGTTTTTGTTGAGGATTTAATTCATCAATCAGGTTGGCTAAACTCATGTGTACTCATCATTTTATGGATAGGTATAGTTTAGCAGATTGAAAAAAAATACATGTTAATGTAGGATCAAAATTACAACTAGAAAAAGATAAGTTTATGAAAAATTTTAAGCTAATTAACCATTTCTTTCAGCCAGTTTTATTACTCATAATATTTACAAATCATCCATCTTATGCAAAAAAATTGACTCAAACTGAATTTGATCACTTGATAAGTAAAAATAATCAGAAAGGAATTCAACTCCATGATGATCTAGCTGTAGCTCTAATTTCTGGCAATCATAAGCTTATATCCGATAATTTATGTGCAACTTATAAAATGAGTAAAGCACAATATGAAATTGCTTCAGAGAATTCTGAATTATTAAAAGCGAAACGGGCAAAAGAAAATGCAATAGAAAATATAAAAAACATTGAAAATATAATTCCAAAAAATCAAAAACCAATGGAAAAATATTGCAAAGATTCTCAACCAAATTAATCATATTTTCTAACTATGATTATCTTAAAACTCGCTAGATGCATTCATAAATTTTACCTTGATTTTTTATTTCAAACATCTCATCACATTTCGACAGCAATGTTCCAAATTTAGTTCCGCATTTTTTAATGCATCTTCCAACTTACAATCTGGTGGATTAATCCCAACAATCTGTGTGAAACCTAAATCATAGAGTTCTGCTATCCCCTCACCCACTAGACCAGTAAAGGCGATCACAGGTTTATTAAACTTTTTTGCAACTTGCGCCACACCAAATGGCGTTTTACCGAACTTAGTTTGATGATCAATTTTCCCTTCACCTGTCAGCACATAATCTGCCTGTGCTATTTTTTCATTCAACTGACATTGTTCAATGACCAATTCCACACCTGATCGCATTGATGCACCTGCAAAAGCCATCAACCCAAAACCTAGTCCACCTGCAGCACCTGCACCTGCTGCATCACGTAAAGTACAACCCAGTGTCGCTTCAACGACATTGGCATAATGATTGAGGTTCTGATCTAACTGACGCACCATCTCCTGCGTTGCTCCTTTTTGCGGGCCAAAAATATGGGATGCGCCATTTTCACCACATAATGGATTCATGACGTCGCTAGCAATGATGATCTCTGTGTGTGTTAAACGTGAGTCGAGCTGCGTCAAATCAAGACTGTTAATTTGATCCAGACAACCACCACAAACTGCTATTTCCAAGCCATTTTCATCTAAAAATTGTGCCCCCAAGGCCTGCGCCATACCTGCACCGCCATCATTGGTCACACTCCCGCCCAAGCCAATGATAATTTTACTTACTCCGAAGTCTAGAGCAGCCTGAATCATTTCGCCCGTACCATAAGTTGACGTCAGTAAAGGATTTCGCTGAGCAATATCGACAAGATGAATACCATTGGCTTTTGCCATTTCAATCACTGCAGTTTTTCCACCGTCGATCAAACCGAAATACGTCGTCACACGTTGATTGGGCAAAGGACCTGTAAGCGCTATCGCCACTTTTTGACCGTCGCAAGCACTGAGTAACGCATCTACAGTTCCCTCACCGCCATCTGCCATTGGCACAGCGATGACATTTGCGTCAGGTATGAGCTTTAAAATTGCACGCCGCATCGCGTCACAGGCTTGTTGAGCACTCATACTTTCTTTAAATGAATCGGGCGCAAGAACAAAAGTGGTCATCTAAATGCTCAAAATAAAATTTATCCTCAACCATAACGGTTTTAAAATAGCAGGTATATCTAAAAACATCAGAAAGGTTCGAAATGTCACGAATCAACCTAGGTCAGTCTGCACCTGAGCTATATAAAAAAGTTGCAGAACTTGATGCACTGGCCATGCAAAAAATAAATGAAGCTGGCCTAAGTGAAGGATTAGCTCATTTACTCAAATTACGTGCATCCCAAATCAACGAATGTGCGTTCTGTATTCGTATGCATGCACACGATGCACTGAAAACAGGTGAAAGCATTGAACGTATTAGCCTACTGAATGCATGGCGTGAAACTGCGTACTACGATGAAAAAGAACGTGCAGCTTTGAGCTTGATCGAAGCGATCACGTTAATTGCTGAAGGCCAAGTTCCCGATGCCGTCTATGAAGATGCTCTACCATTTTTAACGGATGATCAAATCAGTGCGATTGAATGGCTTGCGATTGTCATTAATACATGGAATCGTATCGCAATTAGTAGCCGCTATAGCGTGAAACCTTAACGGGTTGTACACATTTCTAGTGAATAAAAAAAGAGTGCCTCAGCACTCTTTTTTATTCATTGGATCCGCAAGCAGCTTACTGCTCTGCCGAGCTTTTCGGTACTTCACGTCGAATATAAGAAGCCAAAGTAAGGTAGTTGACCCCTTGGAATAAAATATCAACCGCCAAGAATAATCCTAATACCCAAAATGGCGCATCAGGCGACATCAAAATGATCACACCCGTAATCAAGGTCAATAGACCTGAAAATAGCGTCCATCCCCAGCCTTGAAATGCTCGAAATAGCACAGCATTAAAGATACGAATGACCCCTGCAATGATCAAGATAATCGCCAATAAATTGGTCAGGACAATGGCTGTTTTGACAGGCGTTGTAAATGCATAATAGCCTGCAACCAAATACAGCACACCAAATAGTGCCCAGAACCAACGGTAGCCGCCTTCAAAAATTTTAAATGCCGCGACGAAGTGGATTACACCACCTAACATCATCAGCACACCAAAAATATAAATCACCGTAAGTGTCGCAAATGGCAAAGCTGCCAAAAGGACCAATCCGAAGACCACCAATAAAGCACCTAAACCGAGATACCACTTACGGTTTTCATGGAGCTGACTGCGAATTAAATCGTTGCCTACTGTTCTCATGTTTTTTCTCAAGTTATTCGTTATTCAATGGATTATGCAACTTCATGATGAAGAAAAATGAAAGAAAAGTCCAAATCTTATCCACACTGCCAATTGAAACTGTGGATAAGATAGGTTTTATCCACATTATTTTTTCCATCCTACTTCAATCGCTGTGACGTCATTCACCACAGTATCAGCTAAATCTTCAGGCATTTTACTTTGCGTCTGTGAGGTAGGAATATGCCCCGCCATTAGTTCAGCTTTACTTTGTGGAAACAAAGGCTGCCGCTCAGGTTCTGCATAACCGACAGGGAAGATAGGCTGACCTGTGGCCAAATCATATTTATCAGTTGCACCAAAAGCGTGTAATAACTCATGGGCTAAAACGATTTTATTCTGCGCTGTCTGTTTATTCGATGCAAATAAATTTACCGATCCAATTCGACCATTTTCCAAGGCTGTGGAATGTTTAAGTTCTTTGGTTTGGTTCGGATCGTAATAATTTAGAAAGAGCGTAACACTCGAAACCCCGTCTACATTTTCATGCTGTTGCCAAGCATAGTAGCGGAATTTCAAACTCCATAAGATAACGTCCAACATACCGGCGTCATTGGGTACTTTGGGAGGTAAAACTTTCAGCTCACGACCTAACTTAAAATACACATAAGTCGGTTGCCCTCGGTATTTCTGTGCTGTCGCTTGTAAATATTGCTGAACATCGTTTAAATCATTGACAGAGAGCTGCTGTATATAAGCTTGTGTGCTCTCTCGACCATCTGCATTAATTGGATGTAACAATACAAAGATCGGTTTACTCCAGTCTTGTTTTTTGTCTTTATAGGCATTGACTGCGACAACCAATAAAATCAGCAATAAGCACAGTACCCGAATTTTTTTCCACATTCCCCAAGATCTCAATTAATTTTTAGCATTTATTTTCAGAATTAAAACAGAACATTCTTAAAATGTCTTGGACAATTTAAAAGCTCAATAGATTGCCTATCATCAAATATCCCTGATCAAAAGACATAAAAAATGCCGACCGAAGTCAGCACTTTATTGGTTTTAAAGCTTAAGCCTCAACCCACTTACCGTCTTGGTACACCAAAGACCATTTGGTTTGTTTGCCTTCAGGATTTTCAGAACCAATATATTGCGCTTGGTTTTTACGGCTGAATTTTACTAATGTTGGGTTTCCTTCAGGATCGACATCTGGTGCTTGTAAGATGAACTGATATTTCGCATCCAACTGATCTGCGACAGAACGTAGTTCCGCGACTTTCGGTGCACGAGTTTCACGTACTTTCGGGAACTTACTTGCAGCTAAGAATAAACCTGCTGCGCCATCACGAAGGACAAAGAAGTCATCATGTTTTGTTGAACGTAAGTGCTCCATTTTAATTGGATCTACACGTGGAGGTGCAGGCTGACCGCTCTTCAACACTTTACGTGTATTGTCACAGCTATTACATGCAAAGTAAGGACCGAAACGGCCTGTCTTCAATTGCATTTCGCCATCACATTTGTCGCACGGAATGGTTGGACCATCATAACCTTTGATTTTGAACTCACCTTCTTCAAGCTCAAAACCAGCGCAGTCTGGGTTATTACCACAGATATGCAACTTACGCCCACCATCAATCACATAGCTATCCATGGCTGTTTCACAGATTGGACAGCGTTTTTTCGACATTAAATCTGCTGTTTCTGCCGAGTCATCGTCAGACAGTGCAGCCAATGATTCTACAGGTGTCAGGTTCAAAGTCCCCTTACAACGCTCTTTTGGCGGTAAGTTATAACCTGAACAACCCAAGAACACGCCTGTAGTCCCTGTACGAATCTGCATCGGACGATCACATTCTTTACAGTGCACAGCATCCACTTCTACAGGTAAATTACGGCGCATGCCATTTTCACCCTGAGCTGTGGTTAAACGTGTTTTAAAATCACCGTAGAAGCTATTGAGTAACTCTTTCCAGTTACGATCACCATCGGCGACTTTATCTAGTTGACCTTCAAGATCTGCCGTAAATGCATAGTTCATCAAATTATTAAAGTTTTCATCGAGACGGTCTGTCACGATTTCACCCATTTTCTCGGCGAACAAACGACGGTTATCGAGCTTCACATAACCACGGTCTTGAATGGTTGAGATAATCGCAGCATACGTCGATGGACGACCAATCCCTTTTTTCTCAAGCTCTTTGACCAATGATGCTTCAGTGAAGCGCGCAGGTGGTTTAGTAAAGTGTTGAGATGGATCTAATTTTTCAAGCTTGAGTACTTCCCCAACTTTTACAGCAGGTAGCAGTACATCATCATCCGATTTGTTTTGGCCACGCACTTTAGTGAAACCATCAAAGACCAATGTGCGGCCTTTGGCTTTGAGTTCAACACCATTGGCATTGACTAAAATCGTTGATGATAAATATTCTGCTGGGGTCATTTGACATGCAACGAACTGACGCCAGATCAGGTCATAAAGACGCTGCGCATCACGCTCTACACCCACCAAACTATCGCCTTTTAGCGCTACATTTGATGGACGAATCGCTTCATGGGCTTCTTGCGCACCAGCTTTATTGCCGTAGCGATTTGGTTTTGCCGGTAAATATTTTTGTCCAAACTCAGTTTCAATATGACCACGAACCATATTTACAGCGTCATCACTCAAGAATGTTGAGTCTGTACGCATATAAGTAATAAAGCCGGCTTCATATAACCGCTGTGCCAACATCATGGTTTTCTTCACAGAAAAACCTAAACGTGTACTTGCTGCTTGTTGCAGTGTAGACGTGATGTATGGCGCACTTGGATTGACCTTGGTTGGTTTGTCTTCACGTGCTGAAACTGTGTAATCGGCATCTTTAATCAGGTTCAGTAAAGCATCCGTTTCAGCTTTGTTGTGCAGTTTTAAAGTCTTGCCATTTTGCTTCACTGCTTCTAAGCGGATATCGTCTTTCTTCGACTTGGTATCTGCAAAAACTTGCCAAAATTCTTCTGGAACGAAGGCACGAATTTCACGTTCACGCTCAACCACAAGTTTAACAGCCACAGATTGCACACGACCTGCCGATAAACCACGGGCGATTTTTTCCCATAAGAGTGGCGAGATCATAAAGCCCACAATACGGTCGAGGAAACGACGGGCTTGTTGAGCATTGACTTTATCTGTATCGAGGCGAGAAGGATGTTTAAACGCTTCTTGGATGGCATTTTTGGTAATTTCGTTGAACACCACACGTTGATAACGTGAGTCGTCACCGCCAATTACTTCTTTTAAATGCCAAGCAATTGCTTCTCCTTCCCTATCCATATCCGTTGCGAGATAGACCTCGTCAACTTGCGATGCAAGCTTTTTCAGTTCCGCAACAACATGTTCTTTACCCGGTAGGACTTCGTACTGTGCCTTCCAGTCATTTTCAGGGTCTACACCCATACGATTAACCAAAGCTTTTTGTGCTTTTTTGGCTTTTTCAGCTTCAGTTAATTTTGCACGAGTTACTGGCTTTTTATCTGCTGTTTTACTCGAGCTGCCTGTAGGTAAATCACGGACATGACCCACCGATGATTTTACGATGTAATCAGAGCCCAAATATTTATTGATTGTTTTCGCTTTTGCAGGCGATTCCACAATCACTAACGCACGCTTTTTCCCAGCATCGGCAGATTTTGCTGTGGTACTTTTAGATGTGGACCGAGGAGCGTTCGCCATAGTTAACCATCATTCCTGTTTAATAGGTTTTTTAAAATTTAAAGTTCAGCCAATGAATGTAAAAATGCTTTCATATCATCAAGCTGTGTAGCTCTTAAGTCAGATTCTTCGTTCCAATAGAGTCCTACACAGTTTGCCTGCATATCAATAGCATAAATGCCCTTTAATGTAATGGCTAAATCCTTGAACTTGTCATCACCATGCACCAGTTCAAGTTTGTCATCGACCACTAAAGCACGCATTAAAGGCAAACGCGCATCTGGAATCAGCACACTGTAATACGCCACCATACTGGCACGTTTTTCAGAAGCCATTGGAATCTTGGTCCAAGCAGGTGCAGCCACTAAACGTGGGTGCAGCCCCATCTTACGCGCCTTCTCACGCATAATGCCCAGAGCTTTTTCTCTAGGATTTACTCGAAGTCCAAAAATCGACCCAAGTACAAAGACCACAATAAAAACGGTAACCCAGATTCCAGTATTTTCCATAGCACAACCTTTATATTCCTTTATTAGAGTTGCATAAGCGCAATATAAAACGCAAGTTCACTCGATAAAATTAATTCAGGAACATCTCGTGGCTATACAGCACTTCGTGACCATTCCAGTAGATATATCCTTTTTCGATCAACTCTTTAAGTAATAATCGAACGTCAGATTGCGGGAACATTTGCTCCAATAAATCACGTAAGGCATAGATATCTTTTGGTTTATCTGACTTTAATTCATGCAATTTTCGGATCACTTCCATTTGCACAGGATCAATCTTATTGAAATTTTTAAATAAGCCTTGCTGTGCAGCCTGAATCATCGACGCCGTATCATCAGTATTTGAGGTTTGTTCTTCGAGTGAAGCAGTAAATGCATTCAGGTCTGTTTTTATGGGCAATGCTGTTTCAGCAGTCGCATTTAAATCTAGCTGCACCCATTGTTTGAGTACTTTTTTTCGAATCGAAATCTGCTCATCAAAGCGTTTGACGATTTTTAGATTGATCAACATACCGACCAAATGCTGAGCTTTTTCGCTAGAGACTTGCAAAATATTCATCAGCGAGTTTTTCAGTTTATCCAAACTGTTTGGCTTGCCACTGAGTTTTTCCAGACCATCACAATAGTGTTTAATCAGTAATAAATCAGGTTTATTCCGAATGGTTTCTAGGTCAGGAATTTTATACTTCACTTTATGTGAAACTTCTTGTTCTGACTGAATTTGAATAAGATGTGCGCTGAGCCCAGAGCCATCCAATTGTTCCATCAGTAATTCAATATCAGGCATTGCTGAAATCACTTCAATATGCACATCTGGATCCATCAAGGCCATCAGTTGCCCCACAATCACCGCATATTCAAATTCTTTTTGCGGCGTTTCTGGAATATCCAAAACCACCAATTGACCACTCGCGATCCACCCTGCAATTTCAGTTAAATCTTCAAGTGCATATTCAAATTTTCCACTGCAGCTAAACACATACAAAGTACTGTAATGTTCAATGATATTGCGCAATAGATTTGCTGTGGGCGGGTTATTTTCCAAATCTAGCAGGACAACTTTTTGACTCATGAGATGAAATAATGGGTTTCGATCAGCAGATGCGGTGCATTAGACCTGTCACGCTGCAAAAGGTCAAATAAATTTACACCAATCCACAGCTTTGGCGCTGATTCGTCATCTGCCTGTCATTCAAAATCGACATTAATAATGCGGTGGGCGGTTGGTCATCGGGTCAAATGCCGCGATGCCTTCAGATAAATCTGCCGATTCAATACGACGATACAACATCTGCATTTGTTTCTTTAAATCAGCGATTTCGGCGTTTTGACGCGCAACTTGATCATTCAGTTGGTCAACTAAATCATCTAAAAATGCAATTCGGACTTGCAAATCTTCAATGGGTGCGGAAAATGACGCCTGTTCATCAAGATTTTGTTGTGTAGTCAATTTACACTCCTCATATAAGATTTCAGGAAACATTATGGCCTATATTACTTTAAGGGACGTCCAGCTTGCATTTGGCGGACCTTCCCTACTCGACGGCGCGAACTTCAGTTTAGAACGTGGCGAGCGAGTGTGTCTAATCGGTCGTAATGGTGAAGGTAAGTCTACTTTACTTAAACTGATTGAGGGAACTTTATTGCCAGACGGCGGTGAAGTTTCATTACAAAATGGCATTACGATTTCAATGCTTGCGCAAGATGTACCCATGGATTCGGGCAAAGTTGCTGATATTGTTGCCGATGGTGCAGGTGAAGCTGCTACTGTACTGCGTGCTTATCATGAAGCCAGCGAAGCCTGCGTACTCGGCGATATGGACGCCTGTGAGCGCATGGGTAACTTACAACATCAGATGGATCAAATGGATGGCTGGTCACTTGAAACTAAAGTGAATGCCATCCTCAGTAAAATGGGCCTAGACCCAGAAGCTGACCTTGCAGATTTGTCTGGTGGTCGTAAGCGTCGTGTTCTATTGGCACGTGCTCTCTTAACGCAGCCCGATGTATTGCTACTCGACGAACCAACCAACCATTTGGACGTTGAAAGTATTGAATGGCTCGAAAAATTCCTGCTTGATCAAAACAACTTAACCCTGTTGTTTATTTCGCATGACCGTTCATTTGTCGATAGCATCGCAACCCGTATTGTGGAACTTGACCGCGGCATTTTGCGTAGCTATGAAGGTAACTATTCACGTTACCTCGAACTCAAAGCTCAGCAAATGGAAGCGGAAGAAAAGCAAAATGCACTATTCGATAAAAAACTCGCTGAAGAAGAAGTATGGATTCGTCAGGGCATTAAAGCGCGTCGTACCCGTAACGAAGGTCGTGTTCGTGCCCTAAAAGCATTGCGTGAAGAGTCTAAAGCACGTCGTTCACAACAAGGCAAAGTGAGCATGGCAACGCAAGATGCGCAGCGCTCAGGTAAAGTGGTCTTTGAAATTGAAAACTTAGCTGTGCAATTTGGCAACAGTGCGCCAATCATCAAAGACTTCTCGGCACTGGTATTACGTGGTGACCGTATCGGCTTAGTCGGTGACAACGGTGTGGGTAAAACCACTCTTATCAAAGCTATTTTGGGTGAGCAAGAACATACTGGTACAGTAAAAACAGGTACACAACTTGAAGTTGCTTACTTTGATCAGCTTCGAAATGCACTTGATCTTGAAAAATCAGTGAAAGATAACGTCTCTGAAGGCTCAGACCATGTCGATGTAAACGGTAGCCGTCGTCACATCTATAGTTATTTACAAGACTTTTTATTCTCTCCAGAACGCGCACGTACACCAGTTAAAGCACTGTCTGGGGGTGAGCGTAACCGTATTCTGTTGGCGAAACTGCTACTGAAACCATCGAACCTTATCGTGATGGACGAACCGACCAACGACTTGGATATGGTGACTCTTGAACTGTTGGAAGAAATGCTCAGCGCTTACAAAGGCACACTGTTACTGATTTCGCATGACCGTGCATTTATGGACAACGTGGTGACGTCGACTTGGGTCTTTGATGGTAAAGGTCAAATCGATGAATACATCGGCGGTTACCAAGACTATTTGGAACAGCGTCCTGACCAAACTGTCGTGGATCAAAAAAGCGATGTGAAAAAAGCCATGGCTAAAGCCGAAGCAGCGGCTGCCGCTGCCGTGCCTAAAAAAGTCAAGCTCAGCTATAAAGACCAACGTGCCCTAGAACAACTACCAACTGAAATTGAAGCATTGGAACAAGAGCAAGCTGAATTGTCTGAAAAATTAGCCGACGGTACTTGGTTTATGACTGACGCCGATGCTGCCACCAAAGCATCACAGCGTCTTGCTGAAATTGATGACGAAATGCTAGAAAAAATGGAACGTTTAGATGAGCTAGAAACGCTCGCTAAAGGCTAAGTCCACAAATATTCCACACAGAAAAAGCCGTATTTCGATACGGCTTTTTTTTGTCATATGACTCGGCTGAATTATTAGATCGGATAACTCAGTTTCAAATTGGAGTATACAGCGTCTGTAAAGATGATTCCGCTAATGCGAAAAGCTTGCTATGGTGACACTCAACATTAGATTGAGTCACGAGCATGCAAATTTCAGATCAAATTGTCTTGGTTACAGGAGGCGCACGTGGCCTCGGTTTGGCAATTAGCCAAACTTTAATAGCTGAAGGCGCACGCGTGGTCGTGAACTATCTATCCAGTCAAACTGCGGCAGAACAGTTGGCGACCGCATTTCCTCAGCAAGTGTTTGCCTATCAAGCAGATGTCACAGATAAAGCTCAAGTAGAACAGCTTTTTGCCGCAGCAGAAGCACATTTTGGTACCGCGATCACCTCTGTCGTAAATAATGCCCTCATCCATTTTCAATTTAATGGCGATGCCCGTCCTAAAATGGAAGAACTGACTGCACAACACTTACAGCAACAGTTTGATGGCGCAGTCGTCGCTACACTCAACACCACGCAAGCTGCACTTCCAAAGATGAAAGCACAGGGTTTTGGTCGCATTGTCAATATTGGTACCAACCTGGTACAAAACCCTGTCGTGCCTTACCACGACTACACTGCAGCAAAGGCAGCACTTTTGGCCTTCACTCGCACAGCGGCGCATGAGCTGGGTGAGTTTGGGATTAATGTGAATATGCTTTCAGGTGGCTTATTACAAAGCACCGATGCCAGTAAAGCGACGCCCGATGCCGTGTTTGATTTAATCGCAGCATCGACACCTTTACGCACAGTGACCACACCTGAAGAATTTGCGGCGGCCATCATGATGTTCTTGTCCCCTTACTCACGTGCAGTCACCGGGCAGAATTTGATTGTCGATGGCGGTTTAGTCAAAGGTTAAGTCTAGCGCAGCATGAGTTTGAACTTTCTCTTTCAATTCAGCTTCATGCTAAACTGAACCCTATTTTTTAATCTTTGATTTAGCCCTATGAGTCAAAAGCCAACATATCAACCCGGAAAATTCCAATGGTCTTTCTTACTTCCTCAGTATTGGGGAATTTGGATAGGGATTGTATTTCTTATGATTTTGGCGATTCTTCCGTGGGCAATTCAGTATCGACTTGGGCAATTCCTCGGTTCTGTCGCATTTAATAATCTCAAATCACGTCGTAAAACCACGATTCGCAACTTGGAAGTTTGCTTTCCTGAATGGACGGCAGAACAGGTTGAAGCCAATGCAAGACAGGTTTTTATCGACCAAATGATTGGTATTTTTGAAACCTTAAATGCATGGTACAGCCCGCAGTGGTTCAAAAATCGGGTTCAAATTGAAGGCTTAGAACATATTCAAAATGCACAAGCTGAAGGCAAAGGTATTTTACTCCTCGGCACACATTCTACCCTGCTCGATGCTGGTGGCTATTTATGCGCACAGTTCTTTGAGCCGGATGTGGTTTATCGTCCGCAAAATAATCCGCTGTTGGATATGTTGATTGTGCGTTGCCGTGCCACCATCTATGCCAACCAAATCGACCATGATGATATGCGTGGCTTGATTCGCAATCTGAAAAATGGCCATGCCATTTGGTACAGTCCCGATCAAGACTTTGGTTTAAAACAAGGGGTCATGGCTCCGTTTTTTGGTACTCCCGCAGCCACTGTTACTGCACATCGTCGCTTATTAAAAATTGCTAAAGCCGTAGCGATCCCATTGTATTTTTATCGAGATGGCGACATCAGCAACCCTCAATATCATGTGCTGATTGAACCTGCTTTGGATAATTTTCCGAGTGAAGATGAAGTTTCGGATGCTATTCGAACCAATAAAATTATTGAAAATCAGCTGCGAATCGCACCGACACAATACATGTGGTTCCATCGCCGCTTTAAAACCCGCCCACAAGGCTATGACAAAATCTATTGAGTTCAACTCAGCACATAAAAAAGAGAAATGCTATGAAAGTAATGCAGCTTTTACCTGAATTGAACAGTGGTGGTGTCGAGCGAGGAACCTTAGAAATAGCTCGTGCTTTAGTGACCGCCGGTCATGAGTCCTTAGTGGTTTCAAATGGTGGCCGTATGGTAACTCAATTGGAAGCTGAAGGTTCAACTCACCTCACGCTCGCAATCCATAAAAAAGCCTTATCGAGCTTATGGCAAATTCGTCCTCTACGTAAACTGATTGAGCAACATCAACCAGACATCGTGCATGTGCGCTCACGTGTCCCTGCGTGGCTCACGCATTTTGCCCTCAAAGGGATTCCTGCAAACAAGCGACCTCACCTGATTTCAACTGTACATGGCTTTTATTCGATTAATCGCTATAGTCAAATCATGACGCAGGCTGAAAAAGTCATTGCGGTCTCGGATAGTGTTGTCAAATACATCACGGACAACTACAAAAACTGTCCAACCAAGGACATTGTGCGTATTTATCGTGGCATAGACCCTGCGGCTTTTCCACATGGTTATCACCCCTCAGCACACTGGCTCAATCAAACCCTAAAAGATTTCCCTGAACTAGAAAATAAGCGTCTGATTTGCTTACCAGGCCGTATCACCCGTTTGAAAGGTCATGAAACCCTGATCCATTTAATGGAACAGCTACAAACACAGTATCCCGACGTACATGCGGTGGTGGTCGGTGGTGCAGATCCGAAAAAAGCGGCTTATTTACAAGAAATGCAAGACAGTATTGCGGCTAAAGGGCTGAGTGATCGGATTACTTTTGTCGGTCATCGTTCAGATATCCGTGAATGGTTAGCTTTTAGCGATTTGGTTTTGTCTTTGTCGAGCCAAGCGGAAACCTTTGGACGGACTGTACTCGAAGCACTGTCTGTAGGTACACCTGTAATCGGTTGGAACCGTGGTGGTGTAGCTGAAATTTTATCGAATGTCTATCCGCAAGGTTTAGTCACTGTCGATGATGAAACCCAATTACTCGAAACCTTAAAGTTGCATTTAGACCAACCACAGCAGGTACAGCCTATCAGTATGTTTAGTTTAAAAGAGATGTGTGATCAGACTTTGGAGTTGTATACGCAAGTAGCCTCTCAGCATTCAGCTTAATTGACTACACACCATAGATATTTGCTGTGCAGGATAGCGCTCGGAAATTTTTTTTAATTAAGCACCTAGATCAGCATCTAGAAAGGATATTGTGAATTTCACAATATCTTTTTATCTATTAGGATTTTTTAACTGGCGATTTAATCCTTCCATTTAGCCCTTCAATTTCGGGCTTCCACTTAGCCCTTCCATACACGGTATCGGGACATCAACCAAAGGATTAGCGGCAACAACATGACATTCAGAATATATTTCAAACTTTGCCCTATACGCCAATAACCTCTATCTAAAATATCATGGCGTGCATTAAACAATTCCAATCCCACTGCGACGACCACAACAGTCCAAATCGCATAAGGTGATTTCAATTGGCGGTGATGGCAAAAGGCCACAAAAAAGAACAGGATTAAGCCAAGGTAAATGGAAAGTGCATCGGTGGATAAGTGTGTAATCTGCAATATTTTTTGGTGCCATTCGTACAGCATAGAACGTCTCATACCTATATTTTTATTGGAAATTCATCGTTTTTTCTTGGCACACTGTATAAAGAAATTGATCAAAAGAAAAGCAAAAAATTCTATATCACAAAAGCAAAACCCGAGTTCTGCATCCTGCAAAACTCGGGTCTATGAGGTTGTGCTTTCACAAGTATTCTTTTTATTTTTTATTGGCTTTCCTTTCCTGCATCCGTTCCGTGATGCTTCCATCGGCTTCGTCTTCCTTAGTGGGATGTTCCGTTCCCAGTTCCATGTGCCGATGATCAAAGAATAAGTCAATACACTTGACCTGACCATTCGTCAGAAGCCGAAAGCTGTGTAAGCTATTTCTTACACTTTTCTCTTAAATCAAACAAAATCAAGGTATCTTCGTACCATCCTTATAATCACGGGCGATTTCATCGGTCACAATCTTCTCCTCTTTCTCAGCTTTTTCTATACCCTCCTGAATTGCCTCTTGCGCTTCTTGTTCATCTTCATCTGTTTGCTCTAATTCTTCTTGGATTTGCTCAAATACCCTGCCTGTTTGCAGCACCACATAGACTGGAAAATGGTCTGAACCAATATTGGGCAAGCGTTCCATATGTACCAATGCAAAATCTGTACTATGAAAAATATGGTCGAGCGACCAACGCAGCAGTGGATAATTGGCATGAAAGGTATTTACGAAATGCCGTCCAACACGTGGATCTAAAAGCCCACTGATTCGTTGAAAGAGTCGTGTAGTACGTGACCATGCCACATCATTCAGGTCCCCCATAACGATGCAACTTTCATCTAAATCTTTAATCTGATCGCCTACAATCAGCAATTCTGCATCGCGTAAAGTTGAATCTTTGGCTTCTGTTGGACTTGGCGGTTTGGGATGTAAACAATACAGTTGAACCTGATTTCCTGATGCTAAGGTGACTCGGGTATGGATCGAAGGAATTTCATCACTGAGAATAAATTTGACTTCAGTTTCACTAAGTTCTAACTTGCTATACAAATGCATGCCATACAAATTATCCAAAGGTACGGGTACGCGATAAGGATAATCAGCTTCAATCACTGCCAATTCATTTTGCCAAGTTTGATCTGTTTCTAGCGTGAGTACTAAGTCAGGTTGATGCTTTTGTATTTGTGCCAATAATAAGTGATATTGAGTATTCGGCGTAAGTACATTTGAGACAATGATTGAAATTTGTTTCTGTTTATCTAACTGGTCTGATCGAACTTTTTTGACTTGTTTTTTCCAAATAAAGGTATAAGGCAAAACCATTTTTAATTGATATGCCAAGGCAGCAATCAACCCAATTAAAATGATTTCACGCGCCAAGTCCCATTCAGCATTCCATAAAATTAAGCCTATGAAGGCAAATATGCCCAAAGCCAAGATTTGCAGACGCGGAAAATCTGCACCACGAAACCACCATTCATCTCGTGGTATGAGTGACCAAAATGTCAACCAAATGACGAAGCCCGCCAGTATTTCAATCCAAATCATTACGCCTCCCTTATATTCTTTATTTTTTATTGATTCATAAATTTATATCAGTTTTGCATGTAACATAAACAAGATATATTGCACAATATTATTGGTGTTTTCATTATGTAGCGCTTGCAGTTATGCGCCCTTTTGGTACACTCGAACCCCCTTTTTATTTTTTTAACGCACCGAGGCAAAGTGACATGAAAGTAGGTCTGGTCGGTTGGCGCGGGATGGTTGGTTCCGTCCTTATGCAACGTATGGTTGAAGAAAACGATTTCGCTCATTTCGAACCGTTTTACTTTTCTACCAGTAATGCAGGTGGTGAAGCCCCTGCGTTTGGTGGTAAGACTGCCCCAGCACTTATGGATGCAACGGACATTGATAGTCTGAAGCAAATGGATGTCATTATCACCTGCCAAGGTGGCGATTATACGACTGAAGTTTTCCCTAAGCTTAAAGCAGAAAACTGGAATGGCTACTGGATCGATGCTGCATCGACTTTACGTATGAATGATGAAGCGATCATCGTACTTGACCCAGTAAACATGAACGTAATCAAAGACGGCTTAGTGAAAGGCACAAAAACATTCGTGGGCGGTAACTGTACCGTTTCATTAATGTTAATGGGTTTAGGTGGTCTATTCCAAAATAATTTAGTGGAATGGGCAACCTCAATGACGTATCAAGCGGCTTCTGGTGCAGGCGCGCAAAATATGCGTGAACTGATTTCAGGTATGGGCTACTTGTACAACAATACCAAAGATTTGCTAGATGACCCACGTTCACCAATTTTAGATATCGACTCTAAAATTGCAGCCCTACAACGCGGTGAAGGTTTCCCATCTGCGAACTTCGGTGTGCCTTTAGCAGGTTCTCTCATTCCTTATATCGACAAACAGCTTGAAAGCGGTCAGTCGAAAGAAGAATGGAAAGGTCAAGTTGAAACCAACAAGATCTTAGGCAACCAGCAAATCGTTCCAATCGATGGACACTGTGTCCGTATTGGTGCAATGCGTTGTCACTCACAAGCATTGACTTTAAAACTTCGTAAAGATGTTCCACTGGATGAAATCGAAGATATTATCGCAAGTGCCAACGATTGGTCTAAAGTGGTTCCAAATACGCGTGAAGCTTCAATGACTGATCTGACTCCTGTTGCTGTAACCGGCACCTTGTCTGTTCCAGTTGGTCGTCTCCGTAAGCTCAACATGGGTAAAGAATACCTAGGCGCATTCACTGTGGGTGACCAATTGCTTTGGGGTGCTGCTGAACCTTTACGCCGTATGCTAAGAATTCTCATTGATTATAAAACTGCTTAAGCATTTTTAAGTCTATGAACAGGAAGCCGATCACAATTGATCGGCTTTTTTATGTAACTGTCGTGTAAATATTTTACAATTCTTTGACAACTCGCTAATCTATAATTTTCGCCATGCGACATATATTCGAGCTAAAGATTAAGATGACCGTATATAACAAATTAAAGATCGCCATTTTAGCCGTTATTGCATCTCAAAACATTCAAGCGATCAGCATTGATCCTGTACAAGTCCAGTCAGCACCCGGGGAATTGCTGTACGCTGAGATTCATTTTCGCCACTCAAATACATCTGTGCCGCTCAATGCAAGTTTAGCCACGGCAGAGGATTTGTTAAGTATGGGTACAGGGCATCAACCACCGGGACATTTAAACTTCTTTACGCGTCGTGATGGTGCAGGCAATGGGGTAATTACCATTACCTCTTCGCGTCCAATGACCGACGCTGAGCTTAATTTTATTGTTAATATTAAAGAAGGTAATGCTTCACGCCTGCAACAAATTCGTACCCCATTAAAACGCAATCCAACCATATCGAATGCGAATCAAACCGCCAATGAGCGTGCTTTAGTACCTGTCGTGATTGTAAATGAAAAAGAAATTGCCCTAAATTTACCTGTTAGCACACTCTACACCGCAAAAGCACCTGTAGCTGCAGAACAACCCCTATTACTCAGTACCAAAGCACCTCCACAGTTAGCACAATTAGCAACGTCAACGCCTGTTGCGATTGAACCTGTCACGCATGTACAAAATTATAGTGTTACGCCTGCGGAGCAACATAGCGGAAGTACTTCATCAGGTGCTGAAACATCAATTTCGCAAGTTACAAAAACCAATTCGACCGGCTCTGTCAGTTCAGAAATGCAAGCCACACAAACTGCAACAGCATCAACTGCAAGATCTCAAGACCCATTGGCACAAAAATTTGCTGCGGAGCAGGCAGCACAAAAACGTGAAAATCCAACAACGACAACTCAAACAGCATCTACACCAAAACCAACAAGTACTGCAGCTGCATCAACAGCAACACCTGCGGCAAAATATGTGGTTCGCTCAAATGAAAGCCTTTGGGGGATTGCCTCACGTATCGCGACAGAACAAAACCGCCCTGTTTCTGAAGTCATGCAACAAATTAAAAACAGCAACGAACATGCATTCATTCAAGGCGATGTAAACCGTCTGCGCCGTGGTGCTGCCTTAAATCTGCATGGTATGCAGCAAGCAAAACAGCCTGTAAAAGTCTCTGCTGCAGAACTTGCCAAAGTGCCTTCGAAGCAGTCAGGCAAAACCAAATACCGCTTGAATCAAGCTGAAATGAGTCTGGTGGCAGAGAAAGCGCAAGATTCGGCACAATCTTCTGCCAACAGTGCAGCAGAAAAGAATAAAACTTCGAAAGAGTTGTCATTAAAAGTTATGACATCTCGTGAAAAAACCGTTAAATTACAGAGAAACGTAACTCAATTAGAATTGGCGCTAAATCAAAAGGATCACAGAATTCAATTATTAAATGCTCGTCTTGCTCAACTGCAACAACAGTTGAAAGCTCAACAAGCAGATAAAAGAAGCCAATAAACTAAAACGTTACCAATCAAGATTTTATAGAGATGAGTGCAACTTTATATCGCTCTATCTCCAAGGGGTTAAAACATGCTGATTTATGTGATTCCATTAGTGATCTTAGTGATCGTATTGGTTTTTTTAAACAAACGCCAAAAAGATCAAGAATCAGATAAAGCCAAACCAACATCCACTAAAACCAAGAAAACGGGTGTTTCGGCCAAAGCGACTCCGAAGAAAACTCAAGTGGTTGAAAGCAGTGTCATTGAAAAAAAATCAATGACGCCATTAACGACCGATGCTCGTGGCAAAATTGAAAAATTAATTGCGGAACGTAATTTCTTTTCTGCTGAAGCGCAAATCAATCAATCATTAAAACGTGATAACTCACAACATGAGTTATATCTATATCTATTAGATATTCACATTTTACAAAAAGACGAATTTGCCATCAGCCAATTGCTGAGCCATATTCGTTCACTTGAACTCGATGAAATTTTAGAACAAGCTGAAGCAAAAAAAGTAGAGTTTGAAAATTCTCAAAATGTAAAAGATGATGCCATTAACTTTGTATCACCGATCACTGAAGAGGCTCCCTCAAAAGCTCAAAATACCTCTGATTTTGATGCTTTAATGCAAAGTTCAACTGCTGCACCTGTTGAGCCCAAAGCAGCCGAAATTAAACCTCTAGATTTTAATTTCACCACTGAAACGCCAGCAAAAGCAGACATTTCAACCCCAGTTGAAAGTGCGCCTGCTGAAAAAATACAGACGCTTGAATTTGACACGCTTTCAATTTCACCAGAACCTGCACTTGAAGCAACACCGAAAACTGAAGAGATTGCTCAGCCATCTCCTGCCGTTGAAGAAATCAAACCGATTGATTTTGTAATGGACTTTGCCCCAAGCACTGAAGCTGCGGCTGAAACCAAAACAGAAACTGTAGAAGAAAAAATCGAGCCTTTAGATTTTTCATTTACAACAGAAACATCGGTTGTAGAAGAAAACAAAGTTGAAGCTCCAACCTTAAACTTTGACTTAGGTGCTTTTGAAACAGCAAAAACAGAAGACGCGGTTGTCGCTCCTGCAACAGAGATTAACCTTGAGTCTACGCCTGAAGATAAACCTGCCGCACCTGCTTCAAGTGGTGTGAGTTTTGACATTAGCGGTTTAGGCACACCGTCAACCCCATCTGCTACAGACCAAAATGATCCATTGGTTCAATCATTCCCTGAACTGGTTGAAGTCAATGAAATTGAATTGAATCTTGAATTGGCAGCGCAATACATCAAACTGGGTGCTTATGACGCTGCACGTGAAATTTTAACTGAAAAAGAGGCTGAGTTTTCTTCATCTCAACGTCAACAAGCAGATCAGTTACTGAATCAAATCGCATCTTAAGCAAAAGCGATTTAAACTAAAGCAGTCTTTCAAGGCTGCTTTTTTTATGATGAAAAAAATTGCTCTTATTTATATGGGTGGTACCTTCGGTTGTATCGGTGAACCATTAAGCCCCATGCCAGCGAATGCGTTTTTACCTAAATTACAGCATGTGCTGCCACTGCACCTAAACATTGAATGTTTTGTTGCACCTGTCATTCGTGACAGTAGTGCTTGTACTGCACCCGACTGGCTAGCACTGATCCAACAAATTCAAAGTTTACAATTACAACAATTTCAGCATTTCGTAATTATTCATGGCACAGACACGCTTAGCTATGCCAGCGCAGTACTTGCACACTTTATGGCACATTCTGCTCATATCGTGCTTACAGGCAGCCAATATCCGCTGTTTAATGTGGCTGGTGACAACACCCGTGAATTTACCGATGCCATCGACAATTTAAATTTTGCATTGGAATCGGTACACCAATCCAGTGTTGGGGTTTATTTGGCCTTTCATCATCAATTAATGCATGCTCAATCCGCACTAAAAGTACATACAACCGATCTGAAAGCCTTTGATGGGCTGCCAGCCACACAGCCACTTTCAATGCTGACATCGCCTTATATTGTTCAAGTCAATGATTTAGACAAAGCGGCTCATTTCAATTGCCTGAATTGGATGTGGCAACCGATAACAACTGATCTACACAGTCAAAATTTAGCCGCCCTGCTTACACACACGCCAGATGTTTTAATTCTGCAAGGTTTTGGCACAGGGAATATTGCCGTTGATGCTGAATTACTCAATGTATTGAAAGCCATACAACAAAAAAATTGCAAAATTATCTTAAGTACACAGGTTGTTCATGGCGGTATAGATCAACGCTATGCTGTGAGTGACTGGGTCAAAGACAGTGGAATATTACTGAGCAATTGTTTGGGTCATGCAGATCTTTATGCCAAATGCTTGAAAATGTATTTACAATACGGCAGTGCCGCAGACTGGACTGCGCATTGGAACGATTAAGTCATTTGAGGTAACTATGCAACGTTTTGCGATTGGGATTGAGTTTTGTGGCATGCAATACAAGGGCTGGCAAACTCAGCAACCGGGCGTACCAAGCGTGCAAGAAACCATTGAAACCGTCCTCAGTATAGTGGCCAATGAGCCAATCATGTTGCACGGCGCTGGCCGAACAGATGCGGGCGTCCATGCAACCAATATGGTGGCACATTTCGATACTCAGGCGATTCGTCCCATTCGTGGATGGTTAATGGGCAGCAATAGCCAATTACCCCGTGATATTTCCATCCAATGGATTAAGGAAATGGATCAGGACTTCCATGCCCGCTTTAAAGCGCAAGCACGTCGTTATCGCTATGTGGTCTATAACAATCCACAGCGACCAGCTTTACTGCACAAGCAAGTGACCCATGTTTATGCAAAATTAGATGTGCTAAAAATGCAACGTGCCGCGGCCAAATTTGAAGGCACTCATAATTTCGAAAGCTTCCGTGCCGCAGCCTGTCAGTCCAATCAGCCTGTTCGTCATGTCAGCCATTGCCGTCTGATCCAACACGGATGTTACTTGGTCCTAGATATTCAGGCCGATGGTTTTTTACATCACATGGTGCGTAACATCATGGGCTGTTTGTTGGAAATTGGGCAAGGTATGTATGACGTTGACCATATTGACGATATTTTTGCTGCTGAAGATCGTAAAGCAGCAGGTGTCACCGCACCACCCGATGGACTATATTTTATCCATGCAGACTATCCAGCTCAGTTTGAACTTCCTCAAGTTCCGTTAGGACCACATTGGCTAAATATGCCTGAATAAACAATCCCTCCCAACCTCACTTTCACAGAGAGGGTGTTTCATTTCCGCCATTGCCAGATTCTAAAGATGAAAATCCCTCTTTGAAAAAGGGGGATTCTGTTTAGGGAAGGATTTTATCGAAGATCAACCTTAACGCTGCTTCCGCTTACGATATTCCACGGGCGTTTCATTGGTCCAGCGTTTAAATGCGCGATAGAACGTACTTGGTTCAGAAAAACCCGTTAAGTACACAATGCGCTCCACACTTTCATTGGTATTGGCCAATAATTTTTTAGCCAAACGACAGCGATAGTCTGACAAAATTTGCTGAAAACTGGTATTGGCTTCTGACAACTGAGTCCGTAAACGACGCGGAGTAATGTTGAGCTGCGCAGCAACCGTTTCGAGTGTGGTTTCACCGCTTTCAAGCGTTGAACCAATAGCACGGCGAACTTCACCGACCAAATCATAACGCGCCAACTCCTGAAGCTTTTCAATCGCCAACTGCTCATGCAATTGTAATAACTCAGGTTCTGCCTGCCACAATTGATACTCTAAAATAGCCGGATCAAAATACAATCGGGTTTCTTTCTGCCCTAAGCTCACAGGGCATTCATAAACACGGAAATACTCATCATCTGGCGCGCCCTGACTAAAGTTAAAGTCGATATAAATCGGCTGAAAACGCCCTTCAGTAATAAACTTAAAGAAACGCAAAACACCGGACATCGCGCATTCAGAAAAATGACGATTCACGATATTTTCTGCCCAAGGCTGATGACCATTGGTCAAATAGCAGCGGTCATCTTCAATCACCAATTGCGCATGAAAGGCATCGCTAATTAGGCGTTGATAGGCCAAAGCCCGCTTTAAACCTTCACCGAAATTCTCAGATGAAATAAATAAGTGTTCAATCACCTGCCCTCGATATAAAGGCAAATGCTCTCCCAGATGCAAACCAATATCAGGATCCTTACTGACTTCTTCTGCAGCCACCCAGAATGCAAATTGTGCATTCAATGGGGTACGGTCATTGGTTTCAACCTGATTTAATGCCACACCCGCTTTTGTTAAAATTTCTTCTGTTGGCAATCCGGCACAACGAATCGCTTGATACCCTAAACGCAACACAACAGATGCATCAGTTAGCTGACCCACTCCAGAACCTTCCTTGTATGTACTTCATTTATACCTAAAAAGATTGATTTTAGATTAACTGCGATTGACCAAACTGACAACAGTTACTGCACATTTTTTGTTGAAAATATTTAACTAAATTGTTCGCTTATTTTACTGACAGTCGATCAGTTCAAAGCCTTTTACGGCTTGTATTCTGAAAAAAAATTGACTATAATTTGCGCCTTGCTAATTTATTCATTCAGGTAGGCTATGGCCAATAAAGAGGAACTCATCGAGTTCGAAGGCGTTGTCACCGAGACGCTTCCTAATACTATGTTCCGTGTACGTTTAGAAAACGGTCATGAAGTGATTGCTCACATCTCTGGCAAAATGCGTAAACACTATATCCGTATTTTGACTGGCGACAGTGTTAAAGTAGAAATGACACCTTATGATTTGACTAAGGGTCGTATCACTTACCGTGCGCGCTAAGTTTTAGCGAAGCGAAAAAGCCACTTTACCAGTGGCTTTTTTTGTATTTATTTCAATACAATGATAAAAATTGACTGCAAATTTGCTTTACAGTTTAAAAACATAAAAATTCGATTATAAAATTCAAAATATAAGGACATAAAATCATATGAAACATCTAGGATTAGTCGGTGCTATCTTTTGTGTTGCTTGCGCCACGACAGGCCAAAAGCAACTCAATCAATCCCTACAACACTATATTGGACAGCCAGCTGATCAAGTTCGTAAAGAGCTCAACTTGAGTCAATTGGGCTATAAAGTGATGGGAGCACCCGTACAAAGCAACGAAAAACTTAGCTATACCATTTTACGCTCGATGCCAATCCCGATTGGTACACCAAATATCGGCACCAGTATAGCCATGGGCGCCCCTATCCCAACGCCGTCTAAAGGTGGTGTCACTGTCGATATGGAATGTAAAATCGAGTTCAAATTACGCAATCAAATAGTTGAATCCATTGACTATGTTGGCAGAGCTTGTTGATCCTGCATGAGAATCCTAGAGGCTAATCTTGCTCGGATGACCGTGTATCAAATGACTACAGTGTTATACAGACCGAACTGACTAAACTGAATTTATTTCGTGAGGAACTGACCCATGGAATTTATTTTAGAACATCAGGTTTACAAAGATCAGCGTTTTATTCGCCCAATATTGAGCATGGGATGCGTTCTAAGCATTGTATGGTTGGCTGGTTGTACCACGACATCAACGATATCCTCCGTTGAACGTGAACGCTATTTAGCCTCATTTATTGGTCAATCGAGCCAAACGATTCAAGCAGAACTTAATCTCAGCAAACTCGGCTATCAAAGAACCTCTCCCGTAGAGGTCAGTTCAGACTACCTTCGTTATCGTGTTACACGCCCGATCAGTATTCCTTTACCGATGGCGGAAAATCCTGCGATGCACATGGGCAGCGGCGCTGCTGTGCCGATTCCCAGTGGAAATACACGCTATGAGGTTGAGTTAAACTGCCTTATTCAATTTCGCTTAAAGCATAATATTGCAACTGATGTCCGATTAACTGGTCGCACCTGTTAGCGCATCAATTCTAGGATTGATAATTTCTAGGCACAAAAAAACGCAGCATAAACGCTGCGTTTTTTGATTCGCCATTAGTTCAATGCAGAAACTACAGCTTGACCCATTTCAACAGTACCGACTTGAGTACTGCCTTCTGACATGATGTCACCTGTACGTAAGCCTTGATCTAAGACATTACCTACAGCATCTTCAATCGCTTTTGCCGCCGCTTCTTCACGGAAGGTATAGCGCAGCATCATAGCAACAGACAGAATTGTAGCTAATGGGTTCGCAATGTTTTGACCTGCAATGTCTGGCGCTGAACCGTGGCAAGGTTCATACATGCCTTTACCATTTTCATCTAAAGAAGCCGATGGCAACATGCCGATAGAACCGGTTAACATCGCGGCTTCATCAGACAAGATATCGCCGAACAAGTTACCTGTCACGATCACATCAAACTGTTTTGGTGCACGAACCAATTGCATGGCAGCATTGTCAACATACATATGAGACAAGTTAATTTCAGGATACTGCTCTTCTTTTAACGCAGTTACAGTTTGTTTCCAAAGCTCAGTCACTTCTAGTACGTTGGCTTTATCCACTGAACATACCTTACCACCACGTAAGTTCGCCATTTCAAAAGCAACTTTGGCAATACGCTTGATTTCAGATTCAGCATATACGTCAGTATTGAAACCTTGTTTTTCGCCGTTTTCGAGTTCACGAATACCACGTGGTTGACCGAAATAGATCCCGCCAGTTAACTCACGTACGATCAAAATATCCAAACCTGCTACGATTTCAGGTTTTAAGCTCGACGCATCTGCAAGCTGCGGATAAAGAATTGCTGGACGTAAATTGGCAAATAAATTTAATTCTGAACGAATTTTTAATAGGCCACGTTCTGGACGAATTGAACGCTCAATGGTATCCCACTTAGGACCACCCACTGCACCCAATAAAATCGCATCAGCAGTCTTCGCTTGTGCTGCTGTTACTTCTGGATAAGGTGAACCGTGCGCGTCGATCGCTGCGCCACCTAAAAGACCTTGTTCCCAAGTCAAACCTAAGTTGAATTTCTCGTTTACACGTGTCAGCACTTGTTCAGCCGCTTTCACGATTTCAGGACCAATACCATCACCTGGTAAAATCAAAATATGTTTTGACATGAGTCTTTCCATTTATACGCTGGCTTGATTACCAGTCAGATTTAAAGTTTCTTTTCTACAAACTCACCAAGTCCTGTGAGGACATTGTACGGTCGGCAGAAACGTCGAATCGTTTTTGCACCTTGCTTTAAGTCTACACAGAGCGGATCAGGCGCAGATTTATCCAGTAAACTGCCTCTGTTTTTTGAACGCTCACGGTACATTTTAAAGGTGTACTCGTGTTTGGACCTAAAGTTGTGAATGACATGCAAGCGCTCTGCTTTTTCCTGAGAAATTGGATAATAGCGAATCACGATTTCATGCTGACCTGTAGGTACAGACAAATACAAAGGATTAGGCTCAGACAATGAACGACCATTCAACCGTACAATGCCTGCTTTAATCGCAGCACGTTGCACACGTTGATTATTTGGATCAACCACTTGTATTTGATCAAAACGCTCAAATTCACAGTGCGCTGTACCTGCACAGTAAATCAAAGCATTATTGTTTGTACTTTCAGTTTCTTTCACATTTTTAATGCGTGCCGTGTCAAAGCTTTGACAGGCAGAGAGCGTTGCGAACAGCGCTCCCGTTACAACCAGCTGACCGAAGAACTTTTTCATTTTTCGAACCCAACCTGATAAATTCTGGCTAACGTATAAATTTTGTTTCGCCTGATATTAACAAGACTTAAGCCGACTGACTACTAAGAAGTTCTACAGTGACACTGACTTAAGCTTTAATTTCTGCAAATACCCAAGGGCGAGATGCTTTGGTTTTTTCTTCATAAGCACGGATCTCATCGGCTGCTTGTAAAGTTAAACCGATATCATCCAAGCCATTCAATAGGCAGTGTTTACGGAATGGATCGACTTCAAATGTAAATGCTTCACCACTCGGTGTACGCACTTCTTGCGCAGCCAAATCAATGGTTAATTGATAGCCTTCAGATGCAGCACATTCTTTAAACAACTGATCGACGATCTCTTCAGACAAGATCACTGGCAACATGCCATTTTTAAAGCTGTTATTAAAGAAAATGTCCGCATAGCTTGGTGCAATGACAGTACGGAAACCATATTCTTCTAATGCCCAAGGCGCATGCTCACGGCTCGAACCACAACCAAAGTTTGCACGAGAGATCAAAATCGACGCACCTTGATAACGTGGTTTGTTCAATTCGAAATCTGGGTTAATTGGACGTTTTGAAATGTCCTGACCTAAATAGCCTTCATCCAAATAGCGCAACTCATCAAATAAGTTGGCACCAAAGCCAGTACGCTTAATAGATTTCAAAAACTGTTTTGGAATAATTAAATCTGTATCCACATTGGCACGGTCTAATGGTGCAACGATACCTTGTTCAACGGTATATTTTTTCATGTTAATTTCTCACTGAATCCGTGACCTCTCCCTAACCCTCTCCTAAAAGGAGAGGGAACTCCTTCTCCCTTAGGGAGAAGGTTGGGATGAGGGCTTAAACTAGAATGTACGCACATCCACAAAGTGACCTGCAATTGCCGCAGCTGCTGCCATTGCTGGACTTACCAAATGCGTGCGACCACCATTACCTTGACGACCTTCAAAGTTACGGTTAGAAGTCGAAGCACAATGCTCACCCGGTTGCAATTTGTCGGCATTCATTGCCAAACACATTGAGCAACCCGGCTCACGCCATTCAAAGCCTGCTTCAATTAAGATTTTATCTAAGCCTTCTGCTTCTGCTTGTGCTTTGACTAAACCTGAACCCGGTACCACCATGGCTTGCTTAATCGATGCCGCCACTTTTTTACCTTTGACCACTTCAGCCGCTGCACGAATATCTTCGATGCGTGAGTTGGTACATGAACCAATAAATACACGGTCTAATTGAATATCAGCCAATGCCTGACCCGCTTCTAAGCCCATGTAGTTGTATGCACGTGTCCAGTCATTACGCTGTACGTCATCTTTAGCTTGTTCTAAAGTTGGCACTGCTTGAGATACAGGAATCACCATCTCAGGAGAAGTCCCCCAAGACACTTGTGGCTCAATCTCTTCACCTTGCAACACTACAACAGTATCAAAATGCGCGCCTTCATCAGACACTAAAGTCTTCCAATATTTTACTGCAGCATCCCACTGTTCGCCCTTCGGTGCATATGGACGGTCTTTTACATAGGCAATGGTTTTGTCATCGACAGCCACCATACCCACGCGCGCGCCACCTTCGATCGCCATGTTACACACCGTCATACGACCTTCGATCGACATATCACGGAATACTTGACCACCAAACTCAATTGCGTGACCTGTACCACCTGCCGTACCGATTTTACCGATAATTGCTAAAACCACGTCTTTAGGAGTTACGCCTTGACCCAAGTGACCGTCAACACGCACCAACATGTTCTTCATTTTCTTTTGAACTAAGCATTGAGTCGCCAACACATGTTCAACTTCAGATGTGCCGATACCATGAGCCAAGCAACCAAATGCACCATGCGTTGCAGTATGTGAGTCACCACACACCACGGTCATACCCGGCAACGTTAAACCTTGTTCAGGCCCAACTACATGTGCAATACCTTGACGCACATCATTGATGTCAAACTGGGCAACATTAAAAGTTTTACAGTTGTCATCTAAAGTTTGCACTTGGATACGTGAGGTATCATCTTCAATACCCGCAATACCTTCAGCACGCTCCTTAGTAGAAGTAGGTACGTTATGGTCTGGCGTTGCCACGTTTGCGCTTAAACGCCATGGTTTACGACCTGCAAGTTGTAGACCTTCAAAAGCTTGTGGAGAAGTCACTTCATGCAATAAATGACGATCGATATACAATAATGAAGAGCCATCATCTCGTTGTTTTACTAGATGGTCATCCCACAATTTGTCATACAAGGTTTTTTTTGTTTGGGTTTCCGCTTTTTGGGTTTCGCCTGCCATGTCGATTTGCTCCACTGGACTGGGTAAATTCTTTCGTTAAATCGATTATAACCACGTATTCACATAAATCTAATTTATCATTTTTATTAGTTTAAAAACTTATTGGAATGATATTTAACTGCTGATTTCCGCTGCATTTTAAAGACCATTAATGCGTTTAAAACACGCTCACTTCAATACTTTCAGCAGATGAAACTTTAGAATTTTCTCCGACTTTTTGATCGCTTTCTGCCATTTTTAAACAGTGATTTAGAAATTCAATGATCATAAATTGAATTTTCTCTTTTACATTGCAAATAAGAATCATTATTATTAACTCATTGCCAAGATTTATCAATTTAACAAGGAGCATTCTCATGGCACACATTAACAAGTTCGTCGAAAATAATCAGCGCATGTTCAAAAAAACCTTGAGCTATTACATCATGCATATCACGGTTGCGATGTTGGTTGGTTATTACGTGACAGGCAGTATTGCAATGGCCATTACATTAAGTTTACTTGAACCAACTGTTCAAGCGGTTGCCTTTTTCTTCCATGAAAAAGTCTGGGAAAAGAAAGATAAAGCTGTAGAGGAAAATATCCCCGCTTAATCCAATCCTGCTCCTTGTAAAAAACCACCATAACGGTGGTTTTTTTAATGACCTTAAAACGTTCTTTTACTCTATCCACTTTAACTTTCTATTCATTTCATCCTATAGATTCAATTGTAGACAGAACATCAAAGCTTGGTTTTTTGCTGTAAGGCCAGCTGATCATGCGCCTCAACCAATTGTTCTATCGCAAGAATCAGTTTGTTTTTTGCCGCATTACACTCCGCTGCTGCACGGTTTTCGTCGTCTTCATCATCTGCGATTTCATATATCGCACAGCGCTTTTCGACTGTCCCTTCAAAAATATCCAATAAATTTTTAATGTGTTTAATATCCATCGCCTTCTCCCTGTGAGGTACAACATTGCTAATCGATGCAGCCATGACTGTACCTGTTGCTATAATTATTCACTGAAAAGTATGTTCCCCAAGCCATCAAAACTTGAGTTCATTTTTTTGTTTTAGTTCAATACTGAATTAAAAAGAAACGTCATCGCTCCTCTTTAATTCAAACGGTTGAATTACTTTCCAGCCCTGTATTTTTTATATTATGCATAACTCTGGTTTCGGTTTAAAAAATAACTTTGTAACAGCGCATTTGAGCTGAAAATGTCACAGCCCAATCTTAAATCATGCAGTGACCAAGTACTCAAATAACACTATTGAACCCTGAAAATCCCCTCAGATTTAAAGCGTCATCTGGCTTGAACGCCTAGTTTTAAATCAAAAGATACAACTTTTCCTTTGATTTATTCTTAAAATATTATAACAATGAGACTACGCATAAAAATTCTTTATAGGAATGAAGATGAATCTCGCAGCCTTTGAAGCCTTTGTAAAAGTCATGGAAACTGGTTCGATCTCTTTGGCAGCAGATCAGCTCTTCATTACGCAACCTGCTGTGACCAAGCGTATTCACAGTTTAGAAGAATACTTCGGTGTCAAACTTTTTGAATCCGCGGGTCGTGGTGTTCAAGCGACGCATGCGGCAAACTCTCTCTTGCCAAAAGTAAAAAGCTGGCTGAATGAATTGGGTGATATTCACCATACGCTCAGCCATGAGCAAGGTCAGGTTCAAGGTAAACTGAAAATTGGTACCAGCCATCATATCGGCTTACACCATTTACCGGCGCATTTGCGTCAATATGTACAACAGTTTCCAGAAGTGACCTTAGATGTACACTTTGTTGATTCTGAACAAGCCCATGAGCAAGTTTTAGCTGGCGACTTAGAGTTGGCTTTTTTGACTTTACCGCCACAAGGTGACAGCCGTTTAAAATACATCACGACATGGAATGATCCATTGGTATTCGTGGTTGCGCCTTTCCATCCTTTGGCGCAAGTTGAACATTTAACCTTAGAAGATTTGATCCAATACCCAAGTCTTTTACCTGCGGCGCAAACCTATACCAGTCAAATTACTTTGGCTGAGTTTGAAAAGTATGGCCTGAAGCCCAAAGTCACCATGAGCAATAACTCACTTGAGTCGATTCGCATGTTGGTTTCAATTGGTCTCGGTTGGTCAGTCCTTCCTAAAACATTATTGAACCAAGATTTAAAACAACTGAATTTACCTTCAAACATGAATCGTCAATTGGGCATGGTATGGCACCCAGGCCGTACTCAGTCACTTGCTGCACAAAAGCTGGTTGAATTGATGAAACACATCTAATTCATTTTTTTGCCTACAAAATTCAATTATTAATCAAGCCACCGCTATGGTGGCTTTTTATATTCATCTGTTTAAGCATCTAGAAAAAGCGAATGATTTGATTAGCCAAGTGTTGAACAGTCCTTGTTGAATAGTCATCATATACAATGCAGTGACCTTCAAATCTGCCATCAATATTTGTAGCTTGGCTCAAGGTCAGCAATAGATGCTCTTACTTATTGTGAAAGTTCAACCTCTTTTCACTGATGTTATACAGTAACATCAGAAGTGCAATTTGATTCAAATATAAGAACGATACGCGGCAAGGTCATCCGCAAGTGTTTGAGATAGGACTACTTCTCATCAAAAATGTTTTTGCGATACTTTGAATAATTAGACGGTAGTAAACGAGTTTTGCGGATGACAATGGTTTTGGGTACTTTTGCCGAAACAAAAGTACCTCCAGCCGAAGGCCAATCAATTTATTCAATTCCTAGATGTAAGACTTCGTTGAATAGACTTAAAAATCATTTTAAAAACACGAAATAACTTTTACGTACGTAATATCAGTTTTTCAGTAAAAATGGGATCGCCTATTTCAGCCGATCCCATTAAAAAAACCAAGGAAGACCCGTCAGTTTTACTTCGTCAACGAATCTTCATGTAATGATTCATTCAATTGATCGACAATAATCGCCCATTCACCATCTGACTTAATTTTTTCGGCCAAGAACTGACGCTGAGCATCTGTCCAATAGTCTGCTTCGGTAATTTTAGTTTGGGCACTGAGTTGATGCGTCACGATAAATAAAGCAATCGCGTCTTCACTCGAATCTAAACCCAGTTGTTCAAATAGATGAGTCATGCGTGGACGTACACTCATTGTCATTCTCCGTGTTAAAACTTATTGTTTATGGATACAAAATTATTCTGTTTTAAGGATATAACACGGAACGGACACGCACTCAATTACAGAATTCTACAGCGGTGAAAATTGAATAAAAGGCAAACTGAGCATAATCATCACGACAGATTGAATAAATACCAACAACAAAGGCAGTCCCCAGTTTACTCCGCCTTCTTCAGCAAACACCTGCTCACTATATTTCGGCTGCTGCATATAGGCTTTGGTCTTTTGCACAGCAAAATCGCTATAAAGCCGCTTTCCGATCCCAGCGAGTATGACGTTAGGAATCAATGACAGCCCCATCAAGACTTGTTCAGGCACACCGATGATGAGCGCCAACATGCTAATCAAAAAACCAACCGCAAAGAATAAGAAGAAATAGCGATACATCTTCCGATAGAGTAACCAATAGGGCCCAAAAATTAGCCCAGCCCAACTCAGGCTACTGTGCTGCCCACCTTGTTGTTCCATGAACTTTAAATAAGAATGAGCACGTGGCCCTATAAAGATTTGAATTAAATGTTTAAAAGAAGTTTCTGTCTGCATATGGAGCGATAGTTCAAATAAGTGAGCCGAAGTTTAATCAAAATGAGACCGAATAAAAAAGCATCTAATGATGCTTTTTTATGTTTATCTTTAGGCTTGAATTGACCAGTCTTGTATGTCCCAACCTTGTTCTTTTGCTAGGACTTCTAAACGGTCATCAGGGTTGATTGCAAAGGCATGATCGGCATATTCCAACAGGAAACGGTCATTAATCGAATCTGAATAGGCCCAAGACTCAGTCACATCACGACCTTCTAGCCATTGATTCAAACGGACTAATTTGCCCTTTTGATAGCACGGAGTATTGATCACTTTACCCGTATATTTACCATCCACAACTTCGGCATTGGTCGCAATAATTTCAGTAATACCAAATTCACGAAAAATCGGTGCAGTAATAAAATCAGACGTTGCGGTGATCCCGACCAATTGATGCCCTGCATCTTGATGGCGCTGAATGGCAGCAAAGCCCTCTGGACGCATTTGCGCACGAATAACTTTTTTCATAAACAACTGATGTAACTCAGTTAAGTAGGCATTATCATGTTGGGTTAAAAACTCAAATACAAATTCGTTATAGGCAATCGGGTCAAGCTGGCCTTTTTTATAATCATCATAAAATTTGTCATTCATGGCACGATGACGAATTGGATCAACCAAGCCTTCATTGACCAAAAACTCCCCCCAAGAATGGTCTGAGTCGGTATTTAATAAGGTGTGATCAAGGTCAAACAGTGCCAATTTCATGAAAATACTCGTAAAAGCTGAAATTTAAGAAAAAAATTGTAAATCTATCTCCGCTAGTCGATAGAAATTCGTTAAGATCATAACAATTTTAACATTTTTACACTTTGCTTTTTCGAGATGGACACAGAAATAAACGTCCCCGTGAGCAAAGTCATAAATTACACAATATTTAGGTAGCCAAATGATCGATTCAGAAGGTTTCCGACCCAACGTCGGGATCATTTTGGCAAACGACATTGGACAAGTTTTATGGGCAAAGCGCATTGGTCACAATGCCTGGCAATTTCCACAAGGAGGTATCCAACATGGAGAAACCCCCGAACAGGCACTTTACCGTGAGCTGAGAGAAGAAGTTGGCTTACTGCCCGAACACGTCCAGGTGATAGCACAAACCCAAGGGTGGTTGCGCTATCGTTTGCCACATCGGTATATACGTACGGATTCAGACCCCGTTTGTATTGGTCAAAAGCAAAAGTGGTTTTTATTGAAACTGACAGCTTCAGCACAGCATATTCAGCTGGATTTGTCAGATCCACCTGAGTTTGATCAATGGCAATGGGTCAGCTACTGGTACCCATTGGGACAAGTGGTGAATTTTAAACGCGATGTATATCGTAAAGCCATGGTGGAACTTTGCAGTCAGCTTCCACAAAAGCCGTAAAAATTTGCTGAATGGATGCAGATTTTTAGGATGAGTGTTGTTATAAATAAAGCAGAATAAATTTTGGAGCAGACACGATGTCGAACATGCAGCTGGATACATTAAGACGCATAGTCCAAGAGATTAATGCGTCAGCCAGTTTGCATGAATCTTTAGACATAATGGTCAATCAAGTGGCAGAAGCCATGCATGTGGATGTCTGCTCAATCTACTTGCTTGATGAACGAAACCATCGTTATTTACTGATGGCTTCTAAGGGTTTAAACCCTGAAGCCGTTGGGCATGTCTCTTTGCATACCAGTGAAGGTTTGGTCGGCTTAGTTGGACAACGTGAAGAAATCGTCAACTTAGACAATGCTCCCAAACACGAACGCTTTATGTATCTGCCAGAAACCGGGGAAGAAATTTACAATTCCTTCCTCGGTGTTCCGGTAATGTATCGCCGTAAAGTTATGGGTGTCTTGGTGGTTCAAAACAAAGAACCTCAAGACTTTAGCGAAGCTGCCGAATCCTTCCTCGTGACCCTATGCGCTCAACTTTCAGGGGTGATTGCCCATGCACATGCCGTCGGCAATATCGAAGTCTTTCGTAAGCCGAATAATCTGCCAGCGTACAAAACCTTCCAAGGCATTTCAGGTTCAGGCGGTATTGCCCTAGGTCGGGCAGTTATCCTATATCCACCTGCTGACTTGGCGTCAGTCCCTGATCGTGAAGCCGATGACATTAGTGAGGAACTCGAATTACTCGACAATGCCATAGACGCAGTTCGCCAAGAAATTCAGTCGCTTGATGAAAAAATGCAAGATGCCCTCATGGCTGAAGAACGGGCATTATTTAGCGTGTTCTTACGGATGCTCGATGCCAATGCCCTCCCCGCGGAAATCAAAAGTGAAATTCGCGACGGTAACTGGGCACAAGGTGCTGTTCGCATTGTCATTGATAAACACATTGCGCTCTTTGCACAAATGGAAGATGACTATCTCCGTGAACGTGTTTCAGATTTAAAAGATCTAGGGCGTCGTATCTTGGCCTTTTTGCAAGAAGCAGATGCTAGTCACCGTGAAATCACCGATGAAAGTATTTTAATTGGTGAGGAAATTTCTACAGCTGCTTTGGTTGAACTCCCAGTCGATAAAATCGCAGCGATTGTGACCACTGAAGGTGCCATGAACTCACACATGGTGATTGTAGCGCGTGCTCTCGGCATTCCTACTGTAGTCGGCGTGACTGAACTGCCGATTAACACCCTCGATGATGTTGAAATGATCGTCGATGCACATCAAGGTCGTGTATTCATCAATCCCCCTCGTCGTTTACGCACACGTTATAAAGAAATTCAAAAAGAAGAAGAGCAAATTGCCAAAGACCTAAAACAATACGAAACCAAAGATGCCATCACCCCAGATGGTGTTGCAGTTCGATTGTTTGTAAATACCGGCTTGATGATCGATGTGGTTCGCGGTGTACAACGTGGTGCCAAAGGTGTCGGCCTATATCGTTCTGAAATTCCATTTATGCTGCGTGATCGCTTCCCAGGTGAAGAAGAACAACGGGCGATTTACCGTCAACAGCTCAGTCATTTTGCCAATAAACCAGTGGTGATGCGTACCCTCGATATTGGTGCAGATAAAGACCTGCCTTATTTCTCGATTGAAGAAGAAAACTCTGCACTGGGTTGGCGTGGGATTCGCTTTACCCTTGATCATCCTGAGATTTTTTCAGCCCAAATTCGTGCAATGCTCAAAGCCAGTATTGGCCTGAACAACTTGCATATTTTGCTGCCGATGGTGACCAGTGTCAGCGAAGTCGAAGAAGCGTTGTATTTGCTCGATCGTGACTGGCAAGCGGTGCAAGAAGAAGAACAGGTGAAAATTACTAAACCCAAAATCGGCATCATGGTCGAAGTGCCGAGTGTGCTATTACAGATCGATGAATTTGCTGAATTGGTTGACTTCTTCTCAGTGGGATCAAACGATTTAACCCAATATTTACTTGCGGTTGACCGTAATAACCCACGTGTTGCCAATGTCTATTCACACTCACACCCAGCCGTCCTTCGTGCGCTGACTCGTTTGGTGCAAGAATGTCATAAATACGACAAGCCGATTAGTATTTGTGGGGAAATGGCTGGTGATCCACTCACCGCTATTTTATTGATGGCAATGGGCTTTAATACCCTATCGATGAGTTCGAGTAATATCCTGAAAGTTCGTAAAGCCATCTGCCATGTGCCGATGCCAGATGCAAAAGAGCTCTTGGATCGTGCCTTAAGCATGAATAATCCACTGATGGTGAAAAGCTTAATGGAGTATTACTTTAAGACTCATGGTCTAGGTGATATGGTGAAATCAGCGACACGAATAGTCAGTTAAATTATAAAAATACAGACCAATAAAAAGGGAGATAATCATTCGAATATCCCCCTTTTTTGTGCTTTGCATAGCCACGTTTTGCATTTTTCTTTCGATCTACAAAAGTTTGGCTTTTGTTAAAATCATTCATGTGTTTTGCCACGAAGTTGCGAACTTCAACTTCTGGCAGGACTTTTTTCTTTGCCATTTGCATTCACCTTTTGCCTATACAGCACCTTCGTGCTGTAGTGCATATATTGGTCTATTTTTAGATTTTTTCAAGCACTTTCCTATGGCTTTTTGATACAGCGTCGTTAGTCCCATGTCCATAAAAAATTGTTTTCCCACATTATTCCCGTCTCCAAAACCCTCTCCCATTAAGAGAGGGAAATACATTGTATTTAACTTGCGAAAGCCCGTTCCAACAAACGCTCTACATCGACCATTTTGGCATCCAACATCCCCACCACTTGCCCGTGTTTAGCGCTATAACGGCTTTGAATAAAACCATTTGCTACATAATCAGGCGCATAGCGTTTCAATAACACCGCTTGTGCAAGTACCGTTAAACGACTGACCAAACTGCGCCCCATAAATTGTAAATCTTCAGGCGATTGATGGAACAACCTGAACAAGTCCTGCAATTCTGTTTGCAAGCTTTCATCTGTACTTACTGTACTGGCCAAATCTTTAAACAGCACCTCAATAGATTCAGGATCACGCCCAATCGCGCGCAGCACATCTAGGCACATAACATTACCTGAACCTTCCCAAATGGTATTCACAGGTGCTTCTTTAAAAATGCGCGCCATGACGCCGTTATCAACATAGCCATTGCCGCCAAAAACTTCCATCATCTCACCAGTTAGTTCGACTGCACGTTTACAAATCCAAAACTTAGCTGCTGGGGTCATGATGCGTTTCCATGCCACAGACAAAGTATCATCCGATTCATAGCACTGCGCCAAATGGAAACTGAGCTGCGTCGCTGCTTCACTTTCCAAAGCTAAATCTGCCAAGACTGCTCGCATTAGGGGTTGATCAATCAGATGTTTACCAAAAGCCTGACGCTGACGGGTATAGGCAATGCATTGCACCAAAGCTTGACGCAGCATGGCGCTCGAACCGACCGAACAGGTCAGACGGGTATAATTCGCCATTTCAATAATGGTTGGAATGCCACGCCCTGCCTCACCAATCATAATGCCCCACGCATTTTTGAATTCGACTTCCGAGCTTGAATTACTGCGGTTACCGACTTTTTCTTTTAGGCGTTGCACCTGAATATTATTCTTCGTGCCATCTTCCAACCAACGCGGCACAAAGAAACAAGCCAAGCCATCTTGTTCGGTTTTTGCCACCACCAAATGCGCATCACACATCGGTGCAGAGAAAAACCATTTATGCCCCGTGAGTAAATAAGCTTTGCCTCGTCCTGTTTCTGCCACAGGCACAGCTATAGTTTCATTAGCACGTACATCCGAACCTCCCTGCTTTTCGGTCATGCCCATACCGAGCCAAATCGACTTTTTCTGCGCAATCGGTACATCGCGTTCATCATATTCAGTCGATAGTAGTTTCTCGCCAATTTTGGCCCACAGTTCAGGTTCGCGCTGAATGAGTGGAATACTGCCGAGTGTCATTGAATTTGGACATAAATTGCCGCACTCGACCTGACCTGCTAAATAAAAACGTGCTGCCCACTCCACCCATTTTGTCTTGGAATTTGGCTGATTAAATGGATGTGCATGGGTATCAAACTGGCGGTTGAGTCCCATCCATTTATGCCATGAAGGATGAAACTCGATAAAGTCAGTACGGCGACCTCGCGCATCGAAGGCATGTAAAATTGGGGTATTTTTGTTGGCTAAAGCCCCATGCTGAAAGTATTCACTCGAACCTGCCACTTTGCCCATTTCGCATAAAGTCGGCTGATCATGGCTGCTGCAGCGTTTTAAGATTTCATGTAAAACCGTATCGCTTGAAAATAGATTATAGTTTTCTAGTTCATCAAATTGGTTACTGATTTGATGCGTCATCCATGGCTGTTCTAATGTATTCATCGTCTATATTTTCCACTTGTTCTTGTTGGCTTTTCATTTCAGTATAGAGAAAATTTAAAGCATAGACGTTCGGTTTTCAGCGCTTAACAATATGAAGAATTCAGCCATTCAGATACGGCGTAAGCCGCGTCAATCACGTGCAAAGCTCACCCAAGAAGCCTTACAGGAAAGTTTTGTTCGGCTTTTGCATGAGCGCCCTGCCGACAAAATTACCATTCGTGAAATTACCGACCTTGCAGGCGTTGGCTTAGGGACATTTTATGAATATTTTTCTAAGAAGGAAGATTTGATTGCGCTAACCATTCATTTGCATGTGAAGCACAATGCCGAACAGATGAAAACTTATGCACAATCGCTGATGAAGTTATCCACAGATTTGGATTTTCAAGAGTATTTAAAGCAAATCATCCACTTCCAAATTGAGCAAATTCAAGCGCAGCAGTTTTTATGGTCACAGGTGTTTTTATTGGAACGGCGGATTTCAGATATTGAAAGTTACCGTAAAAGTTATGTCATGATGGTGCAAATGTGGCAACACATGCTTAAGCCTTTTATAAATAACGAGGAAAAGCTCAAGCCAATGGCTTTAAATATACAAAGAGTGTGTTATGGCTTTGTGTCGCAAAGCTTGTTGATCGTACCCAACTTTACTGAATGGGATGAATTAAAGCGAGATATAATTCATATGTTGCGCGATTAGACTTCACGGACAAGTCTAATGACGTTTCAAATGCATTGGTGAATAAAATAAAGTCATGTTATTTACAAAAAAACCGGCTCTTAAACCAGTTATTTTAAATATTTAGGAATTCATTTTTACGGTAGAAGAAAATCACTCATCACTTGGTTCATCCTTCAATAAAAGTGCTTTCGAAGTTAAGCTTTTATTGCTAACTTACTTATCTCATTTTACGCCTTTGCAATGCTAGCCAGTTGTAAGCTCTTTAAAAATTCAGCCTTATATTTTGGACTATGGCCTAATGCACCCCGATGATAGCCATTTGGGATCGCCTGATAAACTACTGGCAATTTTTGTTTGCACACTTGCTGGTAATAACTTTGTGTACCGCGATGATCGAGCAAATGGTCTGCTGTACCCTGAACAAACATCAATGGTACGGTTGGCTTCATATATTCAATCGACTGTCGTTTTAAGTAGCTTAATAAAGGCTTTAAGTCTGCATCTTTTTTAAAGATTGGCTGAGGTGCTTGTTCTAACTCAGTTTGTAGTTCTGACAAACAGCGTTTACGGGCCTGATTTAGTAAAGACTGCATATCTGGACTAACCTGTTGATCTACATTGATGGATCTGCTGCGGCTGCTCCCAACAACACGATTGGGAAAAATGCCGCTACATTGGTATCTGGATTTGGATTGGTTTCTACGTATTCAGCAATACATTCATATTGATAACCATCTGGTGCCAAGGGTATTGCAGCTTTAAAATTTAATTCAAGCGCATCTTTTTGTCCCTGAGCTGCAACCGCAATAGCAGCTGCACCACCTTGACTATGCCCCATCACCATCCAGTCTTTATTAAATTGCCTCGGCTTCCAAGAATGCAGTGCATGTACAGAATGCACCAAATTATAAACTTAACTGACTACATTCATATGAGGGTGCAGTTTTGGCTTACCCAGTCCTTATAATCTGTTGCAACCACTACATAGCCATGCCTCAAACAACTGTCGAATGCACCATCTATGACTTGTTGCAAACTTAGCACACGCACACCTGTATAATCACTTGAAGGAGCACTTGTATCAGCCACACAGTCGTGCCATGTGCTCATGCCAATACGGTCCAGTCTTGTTTAAGTGCTTATCCTTTTGGGCGTAAAATATATCCCGAGGTCAAAATGGGTTCGCCATTAACCCCCTCAACTACGATATGCGATCACGTAAGGTTGCCTAGTATGTTGATATGATGTAGGAATCGACTCAAGCTGGAGTGACAACACCTGACCTGACAACAATAAAGATAGCTGTACCAACTGGCATCACCCCATAAAAATTTATTTACAATTTTCTAAAACAACTTAGACCACTTGCCAATATTTCTTCAGCTATATTTTTAGCTTATTTTAAGTATTAAATAATGTCTTTAATGTTGAAAAACTCTCCAATATTAATAGCTCAAAAATGTCTTTCATTAACTAGAATCAGCTAAGAAAACCTATATTAAGGCCAAAATCCATAATATAAATATGGATTTAATTAGTTCGTCCTCTTCAACCTATCATAGCAACATATTTGAGTTTAATTCATGGATAAAATATTAAAACAAAATATATAAATAAATAATATAAATTCAATAACTTAATCAATCGAATTAACCATTTATTCAAAACTATTTTTCCATTTGTCAAAAGCCACAGAAAGCTTTAGAGTCAATAAGTATATAAAGATTTTTAAGCTTTTAACGGCTACAGTTTTATGACTTCTCTTCGATTGATTGCTGCTTGAAAAATTTTAGAATGAGAGAAAAACTGTTGTCACATTGTCACTTTAAAATGAATTAACAAAACGGTTAATGTCATGTGCTGTTGAGCGTGTTATCAATTGATAAGGTTATAACTCCCAACTTTAATACATGATTATAATAATGGAGATACTCAATGAGCGACGACGTTAAAAAATGTCCTGTCACCCACCTAACAACTGATGCTGGTGCTCCTGTTGTAGACAACCAGAACAGTATGACGGCAGGTGCACGTGGTCCTTTACTTGCCCAAGACCTATGGCTTAATGAAAAACTCGGTAATTTCGTTCGTGAAGTAATTCCAGAGCGTCGTATGCATGCCAAAGGTTCTGGTGCTTTCGGTACGTTTACCGTGACTAACGATATTACCCAATATACCCGCGCTAAAATTTTCTCAGAAGTTGGTAAAAAAACTGAACTTTTTGCTCGTTTCTCTACCGTAGCGGGTGAGCGTGGTGCTGCAGATGCAGAACGCGATATTCGTGGTTTTGCCCTGAAATTCTATACTGAAGAAGGTAATTGGGATTTAGTTGGTAATAACACACCTGTCTTCTTCCTACGTGATGCTCGTAAATTCCCTGACTTAAATAAAGCAGTGAAACGCGATCCTAAAACCAATAAGCGTAGTGCAACTAATAACTGGGATTTTTGGACTTTACTACCTGAAGCTCTACACCAAGTTACGATTGTGATGTCTGACCGCGGTATTCCAGATGGTTACCGTCATATGCATGGTTTTGGTAGCCATACTTTCAGTTTTATTAATGCCAATAATGAACGCTTCTGGGTTAAATTCCACATGCGCACTCAACAAGGCATTAAAAACTTAACCGATGCTGAAGCTGAAGCGATTATTGCCAAAGACCGTGAAAGCTCACAAACCGATCTGTTCAATGCAATTGAACGCGGCGATTTTCCAAAATGGAAAATGTACGTTCAAATCATGCCTGAACTTGATGCAGAAAAAGTACCTTATCACCCATTTGATTTAACCAAAGTATGGCCTAAAGGCGACTATCCGTTGATTGAAGTGGGTGAATTCGAACTCAACCGTAATCCTGAAAACTATTTCCAAGATGTTGAACAAGCCGCTTTTGCACCAAGTAACTTGGTGCCGGGCATTAGCTTCTCACCTGACCGTATGCTGCAAGCGCGTTTATTCAACTATGCTGATGCTGCACGTTATCGCGTGGGTGTAAACCATTACCAAATTCCTGTAAATGCACCACGTTGCCCTGTTCATTCCAACCGTCGTGATGGTCAAGGCCGTATGGATGGTAACTATGGTGCAACACCGCATTATGAACCAAACAGCTTCAGCCAATGGCAAGAGCAACCACAATACAAAGAACCACCATTGAAAATTACTGGTGATGCTGACTTGTGGGATTATCGTGAAGATGACAGCGACTATTTCAGTCAACCACGTGCATTATTCAACTTAATGAATGATGAACAAAAACAAGCATTGTTTAATAACACTGCTGGCGCAATGGGCGATGCACTCGACTTCATCAAATATCGTCATATCCGTAACTGTTACGCATGTGATCCAGCTTATGGTGAAGGTGTTGCAAAAGCATTAGGCTTAACTGTAGCGGATGCGCAAGCTGCTCGTGCAACTGATCCAGCTCAAGGTAATCCAGGCTTGCTTTAAGTTTTATCTTTGAATAAAAAAACCACCTTTTAAGGTGGTTTTTTCTTGGCATTAAATATTCCAATTACCTTCTATTAATCCTTAAACAATCAATTTTTTGCCTTCATGCATGGTTAAAAATGGATTCATTAACTTTGATGTTTTTCGCATTGCATGATGTAAGTCATGTTCTGGTTGGTCTCTAGCTTCATCAGTCAACTGAAAAGTCCGATAATGCATTGCCAATGAACATTTTGACTGTAAATCTTTATGCGCCTGAAAAGCTTCTTCGGGATTCATGTGCAAATATTTCATTAAACGACGTGGCTCATAAGCTCCAATCGGTAATAACGCTACTCGGGGTGCACCTAAGCGTGTATGGATTTGTTTGAAATGTGCGGCATAGCCCGTATCTCCAGCAAAGAAGAAATGTCCTGTACTATGCACGATGGAAAAACCTCCCCATAAGGCATGATTTTGATCTCGCCAACCACGACCTGAACCATGCTGTGCAGGCGTATAAACGATACGCAAATCTTCAAACATTTCCGATTGCCACCAATCAAGTTCAATGACATTGAAATGTGTGGGTAAATAATAAGCATTGCCTAAACCAGTATAAATCGGCATAGCAAATTGTTCATGTAACCAATTCAAGGTTGCTAAATCCATATGATCATAATGATTATGGCTCAGTAAAACCCCATGAATTGTAGGTAATTCTTCTAAGGCAATTCCTGCAGGACAAGCACGTCGTGGTCCAGTCCCTTGACGTGGGCCTGCATACTCCGCCCATACAGGATCGGTCAAAAAATTATATGGCCCAATTTGAATCAAAACCGTCGCATGTCCGACAAACCAAACCAACCAATCATCCATTTTAGCCAATGGCCGATTGTGCGGAATGCTACGCGAAGAAGCAAAAAACTGTTGATATTCTTGCTCACGATCTACTTTCCATGTATCGCTTTTACGCGTCATGATCCATTTCAGCATATCTTTACGCGTAAACGCATCGGGATTTCGAATGGTATTAAAGAATTTTTCCCCATTAAAATGGTCAGTTGCCAGATAATCAAATACAGGCTTCGTCCACGTATGTTTCATACAGCTTTTAGTACTGATTTGAAACTGTGCTGATTGAGTTTTTTGATTCATGTGTATTTAAAATTCATTCACTATGCTGACAAACCTTGCAAAGTATTTAACCTCGCAGACCTATTGATCAAGACGACCTTTCATGCGCTCAAGCCAAACCTTCCGAGATTGAGGCTTGACAAAGAGTGCCACAATTTCAGGATGAAGCTGTTTAATTTGTGCTTCAATTCTGTTGACACAAGCTTCTATATCATCTGACGTTAAATTATCTTTAAATTCAAGACTCAAAGATGCCAAAACTTGATGTGCACCCATCTGCTCTGTTAACACCCCATTGGCAGAATGCACTGCTGGATCTTGCTCTGCAACTATCAAGACATTATGCCTCAATTGTGGGTCAGCAGTTTCTCCCATGAGCAATCCTTTAGTCTCACGTGCAAGTAAAATTGCTGAAATAGCGAGTACAACCCCAATTAGAATTGATGCCAGACCATCAAGCATTGGCATATTCAGCGCGTGTGATAAATAGATACCGATCAGGGCAATAAACAGACCAATCAGCGCTGCTGAATCTTCAAATAACACGGTAAATGTCGTCGGATCTTTACTGCGTCGAAATGCTTCAAAATAGCCCTGTTTCCCTTTGATTTTACGAAATGCTTTCAATGCCACAAACCAAGAGGTCCCTTCACACAAAATCGCAATACCTAATACCATATAGTTAATCATCGGATTTTGCATTTCTTCGGGGTGATAAATATGACTAATCCCTTGATAAATCGACACGATCGCACCCAAAGCAAAGACCATCAACGCCACAATAAAAGCCCAAAAATACAGCTCTCTCCCATAGCCAAACGGATGGCGTGCATTTGCTGGCTGCTGCGATTTTTTCATACCGTAGAGCAGTAAGATTTCATTTAAAGTATCAACCACAGAGTGAATAGCTTCACTCAACATGGCCGAACTATTCGTGATATAGGCAGCGACAAACTTCACCAGTGCAATCGCTAAATTGCCGAAGAGCGCTGCATATACCACGATTTTGTTAGATTCAGACATTTAAAATTGTCCTAAATTTATTTTTATCAAACAGATCTATTTGATTTTATAGCTCATTCCATAGTACTCAAACTGACTGTAGCTGTTGTTTGTTATTTTGTTGTTTTTACACCAACTGTCGATTGTTTCGACAATGCCATCATGTTCCATGTGAAACACGCTCTTTAGCGCAAAGGTATAGAAAAAAAAGGAAGCCGCAGCTTCCTTATAATTCTGTAGATGTACACGGTTCAACGCACTTTATTAAAATATTGCTCGCGCCACTCTTTCCAAAAGTACATCACAATACCAAACATCACAATGATGATGCCAACAAAGGCATTGGAGCTAATATATTCACTGTTCAACGTAGCTCCCAAAACCAATGCTATGACAGGTGTCATCACATTACTGAGTGACACCGTTGATGCCGCCAAACGTTTGATCAGCCAGAAGTAACACAGCATTGCTACAATGGATGACATGATCATGGTAAAGACAAATCCAATCATCGCACGGCCGCTTGGCAATTCGGTTGGAAAATGCTGCCAAATAAATGGAATAATGAGCATCGATCCTAAAGCAGAAACAATCAGAGAACCGGTTGCCTGTGACATCGGCTTTAACGGTGCGTTAATCTGTTTCACCCAAAAAATCGAACTGATATATGACACCATACTGATTAGCATCAGTACAACGCCAATTGGATTGACTTTGCTATCAGCAGAATCTGCAAAGACAAAAGTTAGACCACCCACTGCAACCGCCATGCCCAACCACTGCAAAGCGACCAATTTATGTGTTTTTAAAATTACATGCCCAATCAAACCGGCAATTAAGGGTGAAAAACCAAAAATCAGTGCCATTAAACCAGAGGTGAGATAATTGGCTGCCAGATAAATAAATAACTGTGCACCAATCAAATTTAAACTCCCTGCCACATAACTTTTTAATGAGGTTTCATCAAACGGCAAAGGATCACGCATCAATTTCAACAGAAACAGCGCAATAATAGATGCGCCGAAGTAACGGATAATCAACACCCACATCGGATGTATTTCCTGCACACTCCACACAATCGCGAGCGGCGTCGTCGCCCAAATCAGTACCAAAAGAGCATATATACTTGCCGTCAGCGGCAGTGAAGATTTCATTTCATTCTCAAATTTGATTGTTCTAACGACTTAACCTGAAACCCACTATTCAGATCTGGAACTACTCGTAAGACCAGTAACTAATAAAGTTTAAGACCAATTATTGCTCTCCACTTTATCAACTAAATTGGAGGCGGTATGAATGCCACCCGATCGTTTGGGGTATAAGGACTTCTCTTCAACCGATCAATAATCTCCCCTAACCACTCTTAAAAAAAAGAGGGGGAAACATCTAAACGAAATCCATTCTTCACAAAGACTACTCCCTCCTTTGAAAAAGGAGGGCTGGGGAGGATTAAAACCGTTGAATAGATCTATATAAGCTAAAACTATATACATGGACTACAAAATAGCTTTATAAGTGCGATGCTAAAACTAAAGACATAAAAAAACAGACCTACGTTACCGCAAGTCTGCTCATCTTAGACATTCAGCTTACTTTACAAGTTTACGTAAATCTTGGCTTAAATCTAAATATTTATCCGCTTCAAACGCTGCATTCTTGCTAATCAATTTTTTCAAATGACGCATCTCTTTCGCAGCATTCACCGTAATACCACCAACAATGACACCGTCAGTTACACCAAACAATACAAATGAAGACTCAGCCGCCAATTCAGGATTTACTTCGCCACGTGCAATCCATTCGCTTGCAGCCATATCACCCACAAATTGATAGTTGATATTCAATTGATCTGTCCAGAACCACGCTGGATTTGGGGTTGGATGTTCAACACCCATTACATGACGAGCAAAGATACCTGCTTGAAGATTGGCATTTTCCCAAGTTTCGACACGACGGTGGTTACCACAGTCACGAAGCTGAGTCGCAACATCACCCGCTGCATAAATATCTGGATGTGAAGTTTGGCAGTTATCATTCACTTTAATGGCAAAATCAACGTCTAAACCTGCATCAACCGCAAGTTGAGCATTTGGCACAATGCCAATACCGTAAACTACAGCATCTGCACGAAGTTCTTCGCCGCCTTCAAGCGTGATCACCACTTCTTCGCCATCAAGCTTACAGTCAGCAATAGAAGTCGAAAGACGAACATCTACACCTGCAAGACGTTGTTGAGCCAATAAGAATTCGCTCAATACGCGTGGAGATGAACGCCCCATCACCATTGGACCCATTTCAATCACGGTCACGATACAGTCTTTAGAACGTGCTGAAGATGCAAGCTCAAGACCAATCACACCACCGCCGATCAATACAATACGGCGACCCGCTTGTAATACAGGCACCAATGCTTGTGAATCTTCAAGGTTACGTAAGGTATAAACGTGTTTACCCAAAGCATCGAAATTCGGTAAACGGCGTGCTGCACCACCAGTTGCTAGAAGCAACTTGTCAAATGACACAATTTCACCATTTTTCAGTTCAACTGTTTTCGCATCGCTATGGATTTTCACAGCGCCATTGCCACGAATATGTTCAACACCGAGTTCTGCCAATTTTTCTTCTGACAGAATTTCGATTTTGGTCTCTTCAGGTTTTAGAATTACGTCTTTAGACAAAGGCGGACGTTCATAAGGAAGATGTGTTTCATCACCCACCAAAATGATTTTGCCTTCATACTTGTTCGCACGGAGTTCTAAAATGGCGCTAGCACCAGCTTGACCAGCTCCAACAATAACGATGGTTTCGATACCATTTTGGCTCATGGGTTTGTTCCTTATTTCAATTCTGCAGATACGATGCCGAAGCCCGCAATCCACTCACTAATATCTTCGTAGCAATGTGTTGTCATGTCGTATTCGCCCACTTCATGTAGTGCAGCAAAAGCAGCCATCCAAGAACGAACTTCTTGACCGCCACGACCGCCTTCAACACGAATTTCAGCTTCAGTCATCGCTTCAATGGCAGCAAAGTCAGCTTTGGCGAAAGTATCAAGTAATGCACGATCCCATTCTGGGTTTAAAGGCACTGCGACAGAAGTATCACCCGCTGCGAGTTTTTGACCGACAGCAATGATTTTGCCTTGACGTGTATTACGTGCCTCTTCAGTTGGATTACGACCTGCAATCAGGAACTCTTCCACTTCTGGTGGAACTGAACCCATTTGCGGTGTTGGTGGATCATGAGACAAACCACCTGTACCCAAAACAAGTACACGTTCATTCTCTAAGTTCAATGATTTAATGAACTGACCGACTGCACGACCCAAAGCGACTGTACGCTTGGTTGTTGGCATCGGTGCAGCTGCACCATTGATAAAAATTGGAATCGTTGGATAACGATCAAGCTTGCCACCACAAAGGAAATGTAATGGTTGAGTCACACCGTGGTCTGCCTGCATACGATAAGAGTATGCAACATCGACACCTTCATCCAATACGCGACGAACCAGACTAATTGCTGTTTCTTCAGGCACATTGATGTGGTCATTGTCTTTACCATAATCCCAATCACCTGCTGCTTTGGCACGAATACCGACGCAGAAAGATGGCATGAGGTCATAGAAGAAACCATTGAAATGGTCTGGACCAAAAGTAATGATCAATGTTGGATTATAGTCTTCAACTTCTTTAGCGAGTTTGGCAAAAGTTTCGCGAACTTTTTCCTCTTTGTATTTCTCTTGCGGAGAAGCGAATTCCATTAGGGGACTGTGCGATGCACAAATAAGTTTAACGGCCATGGGTGACTCCTAAACGGAAGGCAGCCAAGACGGCTGCCGAGTAAGTCCTTTACGTATTTGGCGAATTAAATCTCGTCAAAGAAGCCAGCACGTGGTTGACGTAAACCACGGATACCCAGACCACATTCAGCATTAATTAAAACACCAGTTAATGGGCGGTTGTTTTGACGAGAAGCCAATAACACGTATGAACCAGTCATATCTTCAGGTTCGGGTAAGAAATTGAGCGGCATGCCGCGTGCAATCTTCTCAGGATCACGTGCATCGAGTAGACCAAGGTTTTCTTGGCCTAAAGAAGCAGCACCTTTGATGTTGACATTCATACCCGACGGAGCAACAGCGTTCACTCGTACTTTAGGCGCAAGCTCATAGGCTAATTCTTTCATAATCCCAACGCCAGCATGCTTAGACGCTGTGTATACAGGGCCTCCGCCTGCCGAATACAGTGCTGAGTTAGACAAAGTAAATATGATAGAACCTTCCGAAGCTATCAATGCATCAAGTGCAGCTTTGGCACCTAAGATGAGAGATTTGGTGTTAATACCCATAATCTCATCAAAAGCTTTCTCCAGCTGTTCACCCGATGTATTGACGATATCTGCGTAATGATCCCAGATACCTGCGTTTCCGACGAAACAGTCAAGTTTGCCATAATGTTCTACAGTTGCTTGAACTGCACGAACATTATCCTCATAGCTGGCTACATCTCCTGCGATCGCAAGCACGCGGTCACCAAAATGTTCTTTCAATGCATCAACTTTCGATTGAGAACGTTGAAGAACAGCAACTTGTGCACCTTCTTCTAAGAAACGTTCAACCAATGCCCAGCCTAAGCCTGAACCACCACCGGTAATAAGTGCAACTTCGCCTTGTAGCCAACCCATGATTACTCTCCTGCCATCTCTACGTATAAAGCACCATCTTCAACAATCACAGGGAATGTCTTGATAGGATCTGTTGCTGGTAAGCATAATGCTTGACCAGTTTTCAAACAGAATCGAGCCGAATGAAGTGGACATTCAACAGTGCCATCATCTTCAAGGTAACCTTCAGACATTGAAGCATTACCATGTGAACAACGGTCGTTCATCGCGAAAAATTCGCCATTGTTGTTGAATACTGCAAGCGCATCGATACCGTTAACGCCGCAATCTACTTTCAATGCTTCGCCTTCGTCTAATTCGTCAACTTGGCAAACAAAAATCTTATTCATTAGAAGAACACGCTCAGGTTATGTGAGTTGTAAGTCACCTGATCAAGGGTAATCTTACGGTTGAAGATTTCGAAACCTTGCTCAGTGTCGACTTTGCGGATCTTGTCGTGACGCTTACCACAGTAGATTGTTACATCTTTCTCTTTCTGGGTACGGTACAACAAGTACGTTACGTAAACGTCGTATTCGCCTTCAACTTCAGTCGCTTCAACAATCACATTTGAAACCATGTGTGTTGTACGTGAAGGAGGTTCTTCGGCCCATGCCATACCTGTCTCAAGACGGGCAACACGGCGTTCCAACAAATCTTTGGTATCGTTAAATACCCAAGTTGTAGGTGGCTCGATCGAACGACGACGGTCACGTGTTTGCGCGTTTGGTGTTGTGCGTAGCGTATAAGAAATATCTTCCGCTAATACAGCTAACCAATCACGGAACTTCCAATCGTCCAGCAATTTTGCTTCACGATAAAGAAACTGACTAATTTGGTGATGGAGTTCTAAACTAATTTGACTCATTTCATAAGCTCCTTCTCATATTCGTCAGCCGCAGCTTCAACGTCTTCCCATTTTTCATGAATCAATAGGTCAGCCCAACGACGGTACATACCTCGTGCAGCTGTTTCTGAGAAAATGTAGTTGGTGATACCAGGGATACCATCTTCACGTACTTTCTCGTTACCTTTACCCATTTCCATAATTAATTTGTTTTGACGGGCTTTATAACCACGTAAAACTTTTTGAATTTCAATCCAGTTTTCAGAGTCATCTTGCTCTAGGAAACCAGCAGGACCGAAGGCACGTGTTGCAGAACGTTCAAATGCTGCTTGTACATCTTCTGGCGCGTCCGCATCACAGATACAGAATGCCCATACTTCAGTTTTGTTTGGACCACGTGGGTGCCATACACGAAGCGTTGCAGTACCGTTCAACCAAGATAGTGTTGGGAACATGGTGTTGTGACCAGCAAGACGCAGTGCACGAGTTTCACCTAGGCGTTCTTTCACTTCTTCATACGTTTCACGGAAGTAGTTTGCTACTTCACCATCCACCCATACGTTTGCGTCTGGTTTCTCAGTGAAGAAGAAGCCTGAACCGTGACCACGTGAACCGTATTGGATCGCGTCTTTGGCAGTTTCCCAAACTGGACGGGCAGTTTGTGCAGCACCTAATTTCTTAGAAGATTCATCATCTGGTTTAGCACCAAGCACCTGAATCGCAGATGCATGAGAGAACAACGCGTGGTATTGGTCAGAAGCGAACTGTTCAGCTGCAAATTTCCAGTTACAGTCGATTTCCCATTTGTGTACACCACCAACGATCACAGTACCACCTTCACGACGGTCTACAACGCCGTCCAGGTACCAAGCGATATCGCCCATGTATTCTTCTAGATCTGGAGTTGTTTCATCCCAGCAGCCGAATACTAAGCCTTTGTATGATTTAACGCGGTTAACTTCTACCAGACCCCATTGCTCTTTACATGCACCATGTGGGTAAGCACGATCTTCAAGCGGGATATCTTTTAGAGAACCGTCAATACCGTATGACCAGCCGTGGTATGGGCAAGTGAACGCACGTGTATTACCACAGTCCGCGAAGCTCACACGCATAGAGCGATGACGACATTGGTTTAAGAATGCTTTGATTGAGCCATCTTTTTGACGTGCCACGATGATTGGATCTTCACCCATATAGGTATTGAAGAAATCGCCGGCTTTAGGAATTTGGCTCTCATGGCATAGGAATAACCATGTACGACCGAACACACGTTCTAATTCAAGTTCGTAAATGTCTGGATCGGTATAGATAGATGGCGTGATACGTCCATTTTGTGCATCGACTAAAGCATCGATTTCGCGCACATCAATTTTTCCACTCATGAAAAGCTCTCCTGTGACCATAAGGCACAAAGTAATAGACTCAACTTTTCAACGATGATGGATTTTAGAGCGATATTCGGGAAATATTTATTTTGTTTTAATTAAGAGATTTTATAGATTATTACGGTAGATTTTTTTTATAGTATTTTTTTTAAATTACCGAGAACACCATTTATTTCGTGAATGGCAAAATAATCCTCACGCAATAGTTGTTTATAGATTATACTGAACGAACTTCTAAGTAAGACATTTTTTGGATTACTCCACGGGTTGATTATATGGAATTACGACACTTACGCTACTTCATTACTGTCGCTGAAGAACTCAATTTCAGTAAAGCTGCGTTAAAACTTTATACTGCTCAACCTTCTTTAAGCCAACAAATTAAAGATCTTGAAGAAGATGTCGGCGTAAAATTGTTGCACCGGACTAAACGCAAAGTTGAGCTCACAGAAGAAGGTGCCGTATTTCTAGAACAAGCACGTTTGACACTAGCTCAAGCAGACAAGGCCGTAGCGATGGCACGTCAGGTTTCACAAGCCAAACAACAGATGCTACGGATTGGTTTTGTGCCTGTCGCAGAGATGAAAATCTTCCCTTATGTACTGCCTAATCTACGTGTTCAAAACCCAGAACTCAAAATTGAATTACTTAGTTTAAATAATCGCGATCAGATGAAATTGCTACAAAAAGGTGAACTAGATATCACTTTTACTCGCAATAACTTTCATAGCGACGAAATAGAAAGTCAGTTTGTACTACGTGAACCATTGATCTTTATTTTACCCAAAGATCACCCTTTAGCGAAGTACGAACGTATTCCAGTTAAAGCATTGAATGGTATTGATTTTATCATTCCTGCACGCGAACAATCAGGCACATTGCATGAAGCCATTTTAGACTTTGCTTCTAACCATGGCGTTCAATTTAATATCGTGCAAAAAGCCGACAATATCCTGTTTAACATTAACTCCATCGGCATGGGCTTAGGCTGCACGATCCTACCGGGATACATCGCGCCATTAACCATGAACAATACTGTGATTCGTCCTTTAGATGTCGAATTACCGTATCTAGACCTGTACGTAAGTTACCGAAAAACGGCGAGTTCTGTGGCTGTAGATAAATTCCTTGAACTGCTAACCAAAGTTTTTTATCTCGATATCAATCGCGAACAGCGTTAATTTTCGCCAAGTCATAATTTATAGATATAGCACCATTATTTTTAAAATGAATAATGGTGCTTTTTTTATGGCTAAAAAGTCGCTTTTTTAATCGTTTAAATGTTTTAATCGACGCATTTTATCTATCATACATATCGACTTGATGGAAAATAACTTATAAATTTTAGTTTAGACATTGATAAAAATTGCTAAAAATAGCCGATTTACAACTTAAGTCTAATAAATAATTCCCCTTCCCCAACCATTTAGATGAGCTTATTTTATGCCTTTTTACTGATTTAGACCGTACACTGTCGACCTTTTAATGAGAATAATACTCATTTAAAGTATTTCTTTCAAAAGATTTATATAAAAAAAAGGATGGCAAAACCATCCTTTTTTTGAATTTCATGTCAGTGACAAGAAATTACACACCACGCGCTTTTAAATAATCTTTAATCACGGTGTTGAATTCTTCTGCTTTTTCAACTTGAGACCAGTGGCCACATTGGCTGAAAATATGCGCATCAGCATGAGGAACGGTATTCAAAATATCCCACGTACGAGATACAGGAATCACCACGTCTTGTACACCATGAATCAACAATACTGGCACAGTAATGTCTTTCATTTTTTCAAAGTCGAGTGGGAATTCGAAACGGTCACGGTCGCGTGCGCCAACAACATCCATCAAACGATTTGATGCATAGTCATTTGCAGCAGAAGCGAAACGTACTTTTACCAATTCGTCTGTGATCAAGTCTTTGTTTACAACAAACATAGACAAGGTTTTCTTGATGCCTTCCTCGGTTAATACAGGGTTTGCATGTGCCTTAAGTGCTGCAGTTTGTTTAGCACCGCCTGTACCCATAGACACGATACCCAATACACGTTCTGGATAGTCCAAAGCCATTTGGAATGCTAACCAGCCACCGAGTGAGTTACCCACTAACCAAGTTTTTTCAATACCTAGGGCATCTAACGTACGTACAGCGTGATCAACCCAAGCACGGATACCATAAGCAGTATTCGGTGCAACAACAGTTTGACCATAACCAATCGTATCGATAGCGATACAACGTGCTTGTTCACCAATTTGTGGAAGGTTTAACCACCAGTTTGCAGCAGCAGATACACCTGTGCCTGAACCGTGTAAAAATAGAATTGGTGTGCCTTCACCCACTTCGTGGTAATGCGTTAATTCGCCTTCAGCAGTTTCAATCCATTTATCTTCTAAACCAAAGAATGAATCAGTTGTATAGTCAGGAATCTGAACAGTGCTCATACATGCTCCTCGTATTGCGTAGAGCTTATGTTTCAATCCATAGCGGATTTAAACACAAGGGGGACTCTTTTGGATTTTGTGGTTTTTACAGTCTCATATTACCTGTTCAGCCACTGCTAACTGATACATATTTACGATCATAAACAACAAATAGACTATAATTTAAGTTATTGTTTTTTAAATATATATCTCAAAAATATATCCATAAAATCTTTGAGGTATTTCTTTTTTAAATAACCCAGCAAATAAAAAGGGAAGCAATGAATCCACTTCCCTCTTTTTTATCCTGAGAAATTAGAACTTATAGGTATAAGTTGTCGCGACACGGTACTCTTGCAAGTCAGATTTGTAATCGAAATCGGCATCGATATACATTGCCTGGAAGCCTAAGCCCTTCAACTTACCTTCAGGCACGGTGTAGTTCACAATTAAGTTCAATTCATCTGACTTCTGATCTTTAAGACCAGCAATTTCTGCATCTGAACCAGTGAAATACACAGCAGTTGTATTTAAGCCTTTCACACCCATTTCTGAGAAATCATAACCATAAGTAAAGCCCCATGATTTTTCATTTTTTGCAGTAAATGTTGCTATACCCCAGTTGACTAAGTACGGCTGCGGCACCCATCCACCCAGTGTTGGGAATGCATTATCACCAAACATTTGTTGATAACCCAAACCAAAGGTATGCGAACCGTAATTCACTTTCGCACCAACCGATAACGCTTGGTTATCAATTTCGCCATACAGTTTGTCACCCGAATCTGAGTTATCAAAATAGCGGATATGACTGTCTAACTTGACTTTTTCACCCAGTTTAGTTTTGTAGTTCGCACCTATATAGTGCTGTTGGTAGATATCCTGTACATCGGCATACCAGTAGCTACCACCAATTTCAGGCGTAAATTGGTGATCAATCCCCGCAATATACATCCCGTCAGATGCTGGACCGTTGTCAAAATGACCTATTTTTCCATTCGGCAGCTCTTTACCTGGTGAAAATAAAGTTAAATCACGGAACTGGTTATCATAACGATTATTAATACCGTCAATATAAGCCACGGTCAACTTGGTATCTTTCAGGTCTTTCGACTCCAGCCATGCACCGCTATAAGTCGTCATTAACTGACGTGATGGATCAAATACTAGCACTGGAGATACCGGCAATAGCTCACCGACTTTCAATTCAGTTTTTGACACTTTGGCTTTCAGGGTCACACCCACTTTACCAAAGTTATCTTTTGATTCTTTACCATCGTGCGGCAAAATAAAGTCTGCATTGGTATCACGGCCATTGAGTTTAAAGGCATGCTGTACCAGCAGGTCCGCGCCGACTTGAATGCCCGCGCCAATATCCTGATAACCTGACTTCGCATCCAGCGTAATGCCTTGCGACCATGAACCCCAATTTTTATTTGGAGTATCTTCAATTTGACGATCCAAATAAAAGTTTTTAAATTTCAATTGCACTTGGCTGTCGTCAACAAAGTCCGCATAAGTTGCAGATGTTCCTAATGTTGCTGTCGCAGCAAGAATTGCTATCCATAAATTTTGACGACGCATGGCTTATTCCCAGTGATCAAATTAAGCTATGACATCATCATGCTCAACAATACCTTGGAAAAAAATCCGACTACAGTATTAAGGTTTATCAGGCTTTTGTACGACTTGAACTTTGGAAGTTATTTCTGGTTATTTTCCTTAGAGATTAAAACAATAACTCTTATTTATCATTTAGAACAACTGATTAAATTAACCCCATGTTTTATTAACATAAAATTTAAAGTTTTTTATTATTTGCAATTACATGCGCTGTATTAATTGCTTTTAAGTTTAATCAAAGTTTTCTAATGAGATTTATCCTCATTTAATTTATAAAATTTAGCTATGACATGATATTTAATTTATATAATCATCAACAACTTAAAGTTAAATTCTACTACTATGGCTGCTCGAAATCAGCCATTGGTTCGCAGAACTTTTCTTATTTCAATCCGCTTTCTATGCATCAATTCAATCTCAACTAAAAACCAAGCCCATATAGTCAGTGGAGACATAAAAAAAGCGCCCATTTCGGGCGCTTTTTGATTTAAAGCAAATTAAGCATTGGCTTCTTTTGCTTTAGACATGGTCAATGCCAAATCTTCGATCATATCTTCTTGACCACCAACCGTACCACGACGACCAAGCTCAAGAAGAATTTCACGCGCAGAAACGCCATATTTCGCTTCAGCACGTTTCGCGAATAACAAGAATGATGAGTAAACACCGGCATAACCTAAAGTTGCTGCATCACGGTCAGCACGGATCTGATGTGTCATCATTGGAATGATTAAATCTTCCGCAACATCTTGAACTTTAAACAAGTCCACACCTGTCTCCATTTGCATACGGTTGGCAACCGCAACAAACAATTCAAGTGGAGTATTACCTGCACCTGCACCTAAACCTGCAGAAGCTAAATCGACACGCGTTGCACCAGCTTGAACCGCTGAAACAGAGTTCGCAACACCCATACCTAAGTTATGGTGACCGTGGAAACCGATTTCGATCTCTGAAGCCAGGTTGGCACGTAAAATACCCACGCGGTCAGTCACGTCTTGAGGCAACATATAACCAGCAGAGTCAGTCACATAAATACAGTTTGCACCGTATGACACCATTTTGCTGGCTTCTTCCAAAAGTTTTTCAGGAGTTGCCATGTGCGCCATCATCAAGAAGCCCACAGTGTCCATGCCAAGTTTACGTGCAGCAGTAATGTGCTGTTCAGAAACGTCAGCTTCAGTTGAGTGCGTTGCAACACGAATGGTTGCTACACCAACATCATGTGCCATTTTCAAATGGTCAACCGTACCAATACCAGGAAGTAAAAGTGCAGATACTTTCGCCTGTTTCAGGTTTGGAATCACCGCTTTTAGGTATTCTTCATCGGTTGCTGCTGCAAAACCATAGTTCACAGAGTTACCGCCTAAGCCGTCACCATGCGTAACTTCGATTAAAGGTACACCTGCATCATCCAAAGCAGTTGCAATGGCAACCATTTGTTCAGGTGTAGTTTGATGGCGCATAGGATGCATACCATCACGTAAAGTCATATCATTAATAATAATCTTAGACATTTTGGTATTCCTTAAGCTTCAGCAGTGTTTAATACGCGTTCTGCAAACATTTCTGCAGTACGTGCAGCTGCCGCAGTCATAATATCGAGGTTACCTGCATATTTAGGAAGATAATCACCTAAACCTTCAACTTCTAAGAAGATTGAAACACGGTTACCGTCAAATACAGGACCATTTACAAGTTTGTAACCTGGTACATATTTTTGAACTTCAAGAATCATCGCATGTACAGATTCAGTGATTGCTGCTTGATCTGGTTCACCTTCAACAAGACAGTGAACAGTATCACGCATCATCAGTGGTGGCTCAGCAGGGTTAATGATGATGATCGCTTTACCTTGTTTCGCACCGCCCACTTTTTCAATAGCGCCAGCAGTCGTACGAGTAAATTCATCAATGTTTTTACGTGTACCTGGACCCACAGATTTTGTTGAAACTGTTGCAATGATTTCGCCGTATTCAACAGGCTGAACTCGTGAAATCGCAGCAACCATAGGAATCGTTGCCTGACCACCACATGTCACCATGTTGACGTTCGGAACTTCACCTGCGTCCAATAACGCTTCTAAGTTTACTGGTGGTACGCAGAATGGACCGATTGCAGCAGGTGTTAAGTCAATCATTAACACGCCAAGTTCATTTAATTTGCGGCTGTTTTCAGCATGAACATAGGCAGAAGTTGCATCAAATGCGATTTTAATGTCGTCTTCAATTACGTGTGCAAGTAAACCATCTACGCCTTCAGCAGTGGTTTTTAAACCCATTTTAGCAGCGCGAGCCAAACCTTCAGACGTCGGGTCAATACCAACCATCCATACTGGTTCTAAAAATTCGCTGCGTTGAAGTTTGTAAAGCAAGTCAGTACCAATGTTCCCTGGACCGATCAATGCACATTTAATCTTTTTCATGAATGTGTACTCTTAAAAATTCAGTAAAACCCAAGCTTATTTCGCTGCAAATGCTGCAGTCACAGAACCAAAGCCTTCAATTTCAACTTTGAATTCATCACCAGGATTTGCCACAACCATTGGGCCTAAGGCACCGGTCAATACGATGTCACCTGCAAGCAATGGACGACCACGACGAACCATTTCGTCAGCCAACCACACTGCTGCATTTAATGGGTTAGAAAGACACGCTTTACCCACACCTTGTGAAACCACTTCTTCACCACGAGTCATGACCATTTTGCAATTTACAAGGTCAAGATCTGCAAGTTTTACAGGCTTAGAACCCAGCACAAAACCTGCTGAAGATGCGTTATCTGCCACAGTATCAATCAACGAGATTTTCCAGTTTTCAATACGGCTATCGACCACTTCAATTGCAGGCAGTGCATATTCTGTTGCACTAATAATGTCTGCATAGGTGTGTTTTTCTTTGGTCAAATCTTGGTTAATCACCAAAGCAATTTCTGCTTCAACTTTTGGCTGAATCAATAAACCAGCAGGGATTTCTTCACCATCGCCATACGCCATGTCAGCAAACAACATACCGAAGTCAGGTTGATCAACGCCTAACTGCGCTTGTACAACTTTTGAAGTTAAGCCAATTTTACGACCTACAAGGCGACGACCTTCTGCCACCGCACGTTTGGTATTCACTTCTTGAACGGCATAAGCAATATCTACATCAGCACTTTCACCACCAAGTTGTGGACGGATCGGTGCAATCGCAGCCTGATTTACTTCCGCATCGCGTAATGCTTGCGCAACTGATTCAACAACAGCAGAATTCGACATCAATGTTTCCTTAAACTGCAAAAATTGGATGCACAACGTGTTTCATCCCGATCACCATCAAAATCAAAGTGATGAAAGTCATGTCAGGATTCGCCTAAAGCATTTCACTTGACATACTACACGTTATGTTTAGATGCATTTAGCATCGAGATTTTAGAAAGTGAATACCAATACTTATTTTATTTATGACTATAGCTATTAGCTATAAATTAATCATTATTTATTATTAATATTCAAAAACTTAAGTCAAAATAATTAAATAAAATTCACTATTTTTTTCGCCCTTAAATCTGAATCTCTACTAAAAAACTTGGCTTATACGACTAAAAGATAAGATTAAAAGATTATTTTAGCGTCAGGCCAACTTTTACACATAGGTGTTCAATTTCATCTGATTTAGTTTAATAAATTAAAAAATTAAAAATAAATCAATAAACAACAATAAGATAAAACCAAAAATTCAAACAAAAAATCTATTCCAGCTTGTGGTAAAAGGCCAAATAGTTGCGCTCAACTTTTTAAGGTAAATTTGCTAGAAGACTGCTTGTTATTGTAGAAAAATCTAGTGTTATTACTTTTTTAAATAATTGAATTTACTCATTTCATCAAGTAGAGCTTGCGTTACTATTCATTTGGTAACAAAAAAGGTGAAAACAAATTTCACCCTTTTTACTCGTTTGTATCTAAAACTATACAGCTAGACGTAATTTCACGTGTTCTAGTAGAAATTCAGTCAAATCACCTACGCTATGTGCAATATGTAAGGGTTGAAAACACTGGAGTGTTTCTACAGTATGCACTCCATAGCTCACGCCTACACGTGGCATCTGAATATTGAGGGCCATTTCTAAATCATACGACGTATCACCAACCATAATGGCTTGATCGGCACGTAGTCCTGTTTCCGCCAAAATTTCTGCCAACATCAACGGATCTGGCTTAGATTTGGTTTCACTGGCTGCTCGGGTCGCACAAAATAGCTCATGACTTTGCGTTTGAGCCAAAACACGGTCTAGACCTTTACGACTTTTTCCTGTTGCAACAGCCAATTGTAGACCGACATCGCGTAATTCCTGCAACATATCTGCGACACCATCAAACCACATATCCCCTTTGGAATGGGCCACATAGTGATCGGCATAACTTTGCAAAATGTCGCTGTGTAATTCGGGAACCGTCGGAAATAACCGCTGTGCGACTTCTGGTAGACCTAAACCAATAATACTTTTCGCATCAGCATCGGTCAGCGGCTGTGAAAATTGATCTGCTGCAAATTTTAAACTCTCCACAATTTGACCCACAGAATCAAATAAAGTGCCATCCCAATCGAAAATGACTAGTTTTATAGCTGAGTTCATACGTTTTCCTAGATTTGATTCAGTGTTTGGTAATTCAGATTCTGGAGTGCATCAATTTATTTACCTCACCCCGGCCCTCTCCTTAAAGGAGAGGGAGAAAGAAAACTTACGAAGCAGTCCTGCTCAGGGGGGAGAAGTCTAATATTTAAAACTTACTCGTCATCTTCCGAAGACTTCACCACTTTGTCGGCTTTTTGCGCGCGTAGCTGCGCCACAAGGCTTTGCATATCTTCTGGCAATGGCGCTTCAATGGTTTGGTAACCCGGAATTTCTAAACGCATGGCATGCAGACATAAACGACGTGGCTTTGGACCACGGTATTCAGTTTCATGACCATATTTTTCATCGCCCACCAATGGATGACCAATACTTAAACCATGTACACGGATCTGATGGGTACGGCCCGAAAGTGGAGACGCATACACCAATGTGGCATGCATAAAACGTTCTTTCACGTTCCACAGCGTCTTCGACTCTTTACCTTCTTTAGGTGATACACGAACACGACGCTCGCCATTTGCCAGTTCGTAACGATGCAAAGGCTGATCAATCAGCTGCTTATCCAAACTCACCACGCCTTTCACCACAGCAGCATAAGTTTTTTGGATTTTGTGTTCGCGCAGCATGTCTTGCAAGGTTTTCAGCACACTACGTTTCTTGGAAATCATCACCAACCCAGAAGTGTCGCGGTCAATTCGGTGAATCAGCTCAAGGTATTTCTTCCCTGTTGCGGCACGTAAGCCTTCGATCAAGCCATACGCCACACCACTACCGCCGTGAACAGCAATACCAGAAGGTTTGTTTACCACCATTAAGCCTTCATCTTCGTACACCACACGGCTCAGTAAACTTTGTGCCACTTTGTCAGATACGGGAACCGCAGACTCATCTTTTTGCTCATAACGAATTGGAGCAACTCGAACTTGGTCACCAATATTGAGTTTGGTTTCCGCTTTGACGCGTTTTTTATTGACGCGGACTTGGCTTTCACGAATCAGACGATAAATGCGACTTTTAGGCACACCTTTCAGACGACTAAACAGGAAATTATCAATACGTTGACCCGCCTGATGCTCGTCCACTTCAAACCAGGTGACGCTTTGCCATTCTTGCGTAGAATTCATACAGTTACTGTGACCTAAAAAAATACTAAAATTGATTAAAAATTGATCATTTAAGCTATACTTTTCGCAAGAAACATAAGCTTAGCCCATAGGCAGATGATGCAAGGTTTGATATAGTCAGCGCACGGAAACCACCGTAACTGAGTAAAAGTTGATTCATTTCAGTATTTACTGTCATTGAACTTTCAAGCAATTACTCATTTAGCTCGGAAAGGTCCCAAAAGAATTATGCCGACGCCGAAGGCTTATTATATCGGCAAAACTGCAAACTGTTGCGTTTAATTGTGCCGTAGGTACATAAAACAGTTTGCCCCAAAAAAATATGTGCCAACCAAGGTTGGTTTTTAAACGTAAACTGATACACATCAGACCAGTCGCTCCCTGGAAATCGTGTTCAGGCCACAACGTTTGATGCATTGGATCTGCACAGTTTGTAAAGGTACGATGATAATTCCGTATCAAGACGCTCTATCAGATATGAATGGATGCTCTTCGAGCAATGTGACAGTGAAAGTTACTCACATCCAATGCACCGTTTGTCCGCCAGTGAAACGCGTTCAGGTGACTTTAATCGTTTAAAAGATTGAAGCCGTATTGCCATCATCAATACGTGAATCAAAAACCGTTGCCCGCCCAAAGAAGGTCGGTACACATGCACAGATGATGTTTTTCGATCTGTGCAACTTGATCCATGCTATCTGATGCTCGCTACGAGTCAGGCGATGTTCTTCTGTGTATCACTATTAGGTGTTACACCCATGAAACGTATGTTGATTAATGCAACACATGCCGAAGAAATTCGCGTTGCACTTGTCACTGGTCAGCGTCTTTACGATTTTGACTTAGAGAATCGTACCCGTGAACAAAAAAAATCGAATATCTATAAAGGTCATGTGACTCGCGTAGAGCCGTCTTTAGAAGCTGTATTTGTTGAATACGGTGCAGGTCGTCAAGGCTTCTTGTCGATGCGCGAAATTGCTAACTCTTATTACAAAGCTGATCCTCGCCAAACTTCAAACATCCGCGAATTGATCACTGAAGGCACTGAGCTTTTAGTTCAAGTGGAAAAAGAAGAGCGTGGTAATAAAGGTGCTGCCCTTTCTACATTTATCTCACTTGCTGGTCGTTATTTGGTCTTAATGCCAAACAACCCGAAAGGTGGCGGTATTAGCCGTCAAATTTCAGGTTCAGTTCGTGAAGAATTGAAAGAAATGTTGGCGTCTTTAAATGTCCCTCGTGGCATGAGCGTGATTGTACGTACTGCAGGTATTGGTCGTTCTCAAGAAGAACTGCAACTTGACCTGCAACACTTGCTTGACCTTTGGGCACAAATCCAAAGCACATCAAGTTCAGGTCCATCACCAATGTTGGTTCACCAAGAAGCCGGTGTGGTTACACGTGCAATTCGTGACTATTTACGTGATGATGTTGCTGAAATTCTGATTGACTCTGAGCAAGCGTATAACGAAGCGTATAACTTTGTTAAAGCAGTGATGCCACGTCAAATCGACAAATTAAAAACCTATACGTTAAATGAACCGTTATTCGCTCATTTTGGTATCGAAAGTCAAATCCAAACTGCCTATGAACGTGAAGTAAAACTTCCTTCTGGTGGTTCAATTGTGATTGACCAAACTGAAGCATTGGTTTCAATTGATATTAACTCTGCAAAATCAACACGTGGTAGCGACGTAGAAGATACAGCGCTCAATACCAACCTTGAAGCTGCTGAAGAAATCTCTCGCCAATTACGTTTACGTGATATCGGTGGTTTGGTTGTGATCGACTTCATCGACATGACCAAAGACCGTAACCAACGTATGGTTGAAGCTAAACTTCGTGAAGCAACACAAAGTGACCGTGCACGTATCCAATTCGGTCAATTGTCACGCTTTGGTTTGATGGAAATGAGCCGTCAACGCTTACGCCCATCGCTTGAAGAAGCCACTGGTTATGTGTGCCCACGCTGTCATGGCACAGGTATGGTACGTGACCTACGTTCTTTATCACTTTCAATTATGCGTAAAGTGGAAGAAATTGCGCTACGTGAACGTCATGGTGAAGTTCAAGTTGAAGTGCCTGTTGAAATTGCTGCATTCTTATTGAATGAAAAGCGTCACAGCCTTGTATATCTTGAACAAACTTCAAATGTTCGTGTGACTGTACTTCCACACCCTCACCTAGAAACACCACATTACGAAATTTCGTATAACCCTGAAGGTTTTGCACCAACAAGCTATGAACGCACTGAAGCGACACGTTCTAGCGAAAAAGAATTGGGTTACGAAGCATCTGAATGGCATTTAGGTGAAGAACAGGCCGCTGCTGCTCAGCAACAAGCACCTGTACAACAACAAGAAAAAGGCCACAAAAAGAATAAGCAACAACCCGTTGCTGCTCAACAAGCACCTGCACAAGTTGCCGCTCCTGCAGCATCATCTAGTCCATGTGCATGGTTAGAAAACTTATTTGTTCAAAAACAAGCTGCAACCGTTGACCAGTCGCGTACTGCAAACAATGCCGCTGCTGCAATTGAACAAATGGTAAATAGCGGTGCTGCAAGCCGTGGCCAGTTTGGTCAAATTACCCCTGCATCGGCAGCGCCTGTTGTTGTCGTAGACAATAATGCTTACCTTGCGCCTTCTTCTGTTGTGCACAAACAAGAACGTGACAGCCATTCAGAAAAAGCTGACCGTGAAGAAAAACGTCACAACAAAAAGCGTACTAAGCATAAAGAACCACGTGAACAAGAAGCTCAATCGCATCAAGTTCATGAAGAAGTGTTACAACCTTCACGTCAAGACCGTCAAGAACAGCGTAATAACGAAGCACGTCAAAACGAACGCCAAGAGCAACGTTCTGAACGTCAAGAACCGCGCCAAGACAACCGTCAAGACCAACGTGAAAACCGTCGTAACTCACGCCGTCAACATAACAATGAACAAGTACAGCACGATGTTCAAAACAATGAACAACCGCAGTCTGTTCCACGTCGTGACCGCAACAACCAACAACGTCCAAATCGCCCAAATCGCCACCGCGATCAAAGCGTATTGAACGAGCAAGTGATTGCTCAGGAAGTTGCAACTGAGCAACAATCTGAAAACCGCAATCAACGTCAACCTAAAGTTGAAGTTGTTGATGCACCACGTCAAGACGTGATACCAACAGCACTTGTAGTAAATGTTGATCAAGCTCAAAGCGAAATCGTAGCGCTAAATACTGCCCCAGCAGTTGAAAAACCTGTAGAAACCCCAGTAGTCCAAAAAGCCGCTGTCGTTGAAGCAGAAAAAGTGGAAAAACCTGCGACTGAAACAAAAGAAGTAGGACATAAACCACAGCATGCTCAGCAAAAACCGTCTCGTGCAAGCAATGACCCACGTCAACGCCGCCGCGAACAACGTGCAGCTCGCGCTCAACAAGCACAGGCTCCGAAAATTTCGCCATCTCAAGTGCCGACACTGGGTCAATACACTGTAAGCAGCTTGATTAAGCATGTATACGGTGAAGACTGCTCAGTACTGATTGAGCAATTTGGCTTAATTCCAACATTCAACCGTGCATTGCAAAAATTCACGGAAGAATATGCCGCGACTTTGACTGCACCTGCAGCTGAAGCAGCTGTAGAGAAAAAGCCTGTCACTCGTGATGTTCAAGTTACAAAAGCTGCACCTGAAGCTGAACCAGCGCCAATGTTGGATTTGACACCACCAAAGCCTGTGTCAGATAAACGTGTTGCTAATGACCCACGTGAGCGTCGTCGCCTTGCTAAACTTGCCGCTGAACAAGCGAAACAAGACCAAGCAAAAGCACATGCTGAGGTGGAAGCTACGCCTGTCGCAGACACTGCTATTGAGGCGCCTGTAGTTGCAGAAGCTAAAGCTGCTACAGTTGAAGCCAATGTATCCGACGTTGCAGGTCAAACTGAAGCACCTGAACCCGTTCAAGCTGAAGTACCGACACCCGTTCAAGCTGAACTGGATGTGAGTGCGCAGCCTGAAAAGACGGAAGAAGTGTCTGAAGCTCCTACTAAACCAGTAGAAGAAAAAGCTCAAGCCGTTGAAGCGGAAAAGAAAGTTGAGGTTCCTGTAGACGAAAACTCGGCCGCTGAAGGTGAAAAACCTGCACGCCCTCGTCGTCCTCGCGGTCGTCCACCGAAAAAAGCAAACACCGCAACTGAGCAGTAATTTGCTATTTTGCAGGTGAATAAAAAAATCCAGTCATTTCGGTGACTGGTTTTTTTTTGATACTTTTGTCAAATTAGGTTGATTGCACTAGATCGAAACGATTAAAAGACAATTGTAGAATTTGCTGCAAATTTCATTGCAAAGAAATAGACCGTATCGGATTACGAAAAATAAATAGGATTCACATGAGCCAAACTACACAACACGACCTTATTGGGATTGCTGATGTTGCAGCAAAAATTCCCGCGTTCATTAGCAAAGTACCCAACCTGTTGAGTGGTCTAAAGCAAGCCTATTTACGTACCCCAAATACTTCCGCAGGCTTGGGAATTGCATTTGAAAAAGCCGTAAAGCGTAATCCTAAAGGTTATGCGCTTTATTTTGAAGAGCAAAAATATACCTATAACGAACTCAATGAATGGGCCAATCAAATTGGTCACTATTACCTTGCACTCGGTGCAAAAAAAGGTGATGTGATTGCGGTGATGATCGAAAACCGATCTGAACTCGTGGCAACCATCGTAGCTTTAGCCAAAATTGGCGTCACCAGTGCTTTGGTCAACACATCACAAGTCGGCAAAGTCCTGACACACAGCATCAACTTAGTAAACCCAATTGCGGTAATTGTGGGCGAAGAATGCCGTCAAGCCGTAGAAGAGATTCGTGGTGATCTCAGTGTAGCTGCAGATCGTTTACATTGGTTCGCAGATCAAGCCACTCGTGTAGATGCTGGTCAAGCACCTAAAGGCTTCTTAAACCTTGCAGAAGCGATTGATGAATTTCCAAAGTTCAACACACCCACCACTGCAAGTGTAAAAGGCAAAGACGGTCTATTTTATATCTACACCTCTGGGACAACAGGCTTACCTAAAGCGGTGATTTTCACCAACAGCCGTTGGACTTTGGCTTATGGAACATATGGTCACGTCCTTAATCTGAATAAAGATGATGTGATGTACGTAACTTTGCCGCTCTATCACGCTACAGGCACTGTAGTTTGTTGGTGTGGGGTGATTGCCGGTAGCGCCACCCTTGCCCTGCGTCGCAAGTTTTCCACCTCATCGTTTTGGAAAGATGTACAAAAGTTTGATGCGTCAGCCATTGGCTATGTGGGTGAACTTTGCCGTTATTTGATGGATGCTCCACATTCAGACCTTGAAAAAGGCCATCGTGTGAAAAAAATGATTGGTAACGGCATGCGACCAAACATTTGGGATAAGTTTAAAGAACGCTTTGGGGTCGAAGAAGTCCTTGAACTCTATGCTTCAAGTGAAGGCAACGTCGGCTTTAGTAATGTGTTTAACTTCGACAATACCGTTGGTTTTTCACCAACGCCTTATGCGATTATTCAGTTTGATAAAGAAAAAAATGAAGCTGTACATGATGCTAAAGGTCGCTGCATTAAAGTCAAAAAAGGTGAAGTCGGCTTACTCATCGGTAAAATTACCCGTCGCTCACCTTTTGATGGCTATACCGACACGGAAAAAAACAAATCCGTCATTATGAAAGATGTATTTAAGCATGGTGATTCATACTTCAACACTGGTGACTTGGTTCGTGACATTGGCTTCCGCCATGCACAATTTGTCGACCGTCTAGGTGATACTTTCCGCTGGAAAGGTGAAAACGTTTCAACCACTGAAGTTGAAAACATGGTGAGTGAGTACGATAAAATTGCTGAAGCTGTGGTTTATGGCGTAGAAATTCCAGATACCAATGGCCGTGCAGGTATGGCTGCCATCACGCTCACCGATGGTGCCGAACTCAACGAACAAGATTGTAGTGAAATGGTTCTGCAATTTAAAAAATGCTTACCAGCTTATGCCGTGCCAGTATTTTTACGTGTACAGAAAAAAGTCGAAACCACAGGCACATTTAAATACCAAAAAAACAAGCTGAAAGAACAAGCTTTTGATCCTAAGCAAACTGATGAACGTTTATTGGTATTGCTGCCAAATGCAACTGCTTACTGTGATTTAACTCCTGAAATTTATGCCAATATTCAGGCATATAAATACCGTTTTTAAGCAAATAGCGCTCATTTTAGCGACAGATATCCGCTAAAATGAGCTACTTTGTTGTATTTATAATCAAACACAAGCAAGTTTATGAATTTTTACTTGCGCTTGAAGCAGATCTTGCTACAATACGCACCATCAAGCGAAATGGGTCGTTAGCTCAGTTGGTAGAGCAGTAGACTTTTAATCTATTGGTCCCGCGTTCGAGTCGCGGACGACCCACCATTTCCTTCGATACCACAAGATGGGTCGTTAGCTCAGTTGGTAGAGCAGTAGACTTTTAATCTATTGGTCCCGCGTTCGAGTCGCGGACGACCCACCATCTTTCTAAAATGCCAGTTTTAGATTACAATCTTGTGCATACCCCCTAAGGGTCGTTAGCTCAGTTGGTAGAGCAGTAGACTTTTAATCTATTGGTCCCGCGTTCGAGTCGCGGACGACCCACCATTCTTTCTTAGGGCTTCTTTCTTCCGGCAGTTGAAGAAAAAGAAACCTGCAGGTTCCGACCAAGACAAACCATCACCATTATTGGTTTTGATTCGCCATTCTCGAAATTTTGCTATAGCGATGTTGCGAAGTATCATTCTTGTCTTGCTAGATGAAGTATTTGACCTGAAAAATTTTAGATAACAAATATTCCCTAGTATTCAAAACTACGCGCTTCGTTTATCTTGCTAAAATTTTAAAATGCTCTTTTAAAATTTTCCCAGGGTTGTTAGCTCAGTTGGTAGAGCAGTAGACTCTTAATCTATTGGTCGTGGGTTCGAACCCCACACAACCCACCAATTCTGTTTTGTCTTAACTATATCGTATTAATAATTCAATTTTTTATAAGCTAGTTGCATTCGATTAGCCAAGAACTACGAATTTCACGCCGATACTCAAACGCAATTTATAATTTTATTTACTTCATTCGCAGTATTTAATTTGGGTCTTTCACCAAAGTATAGGCATGTTGAGGCTGAGGATAACCTTTAGAAAATAATTCCTGATTTCGATCGACTTCACCTTGACGAATTTTGTCTAAATCCATAGTGATTTTATTTTCATTAATCACGTGATAATAAAAATTCACGCCTTCTTTTCGATGAACCACCAGCTCGGTATGTGCTTCATTGACACTCCACGTATCCTTACGATATTTCACATTAATGCCTGGCGTATTGGTTTTTTCAGCAAATACTTTTCCAATTTGAATAATACTGCGGTGTACCGTGCCATCTGGTAATAAGTTGAGGATGAACTCCGCATCGCCTTCTGGGCATGGAATAAAACTGTCATCGCATTTTACTTTAGCATGAAAACGTCCAATAAAAATTTTGGCATGTTCAGGAACAGGAGCTGACTTTAATTCATCATCATTCGGCAATGTCGCCTGCCCTGCCACTTGGGTTAATTTTTTTCCATGATCTTGCTTCGCTTGAACTTCCGATGCGACAGTTGATGCCGAACTTTCACCCTTATCCGCTGCGGGTTGAGGCGTTGGACTACAACCAATAAAAGAGAGGCTGAACACTCCTGCAAACACTGAAAGATATGCAAATTTCATCAAAAAAGGTGAAGCCGATGTTTTCATATAATGTGCCAAGACCAATCATTCATTGGTTTTTTCAGTTCTTGCTGACTTAATATTGTAATCAAAAAATCAACGCTGTATACATATATTTGCGATATATGTTAATCATATCTCATTGTTATCGTTGATATTTAATTAATACTCAAGCTATTTTAAAGGCAAACTAATCAAACCAATTCTTCAAATTACATAACTTTACTTAATTTTTTTTCTGCACCCTTTAAATCGCAAAGCTTGTCACCATTTCTATAATATGAATTTGGAAATATTCAAATTTATTCTTTTTTTGAAGGAGACCTGAATGGCCAATGTTGGTTTATATCGCTCAAACCGCTCTAACATGATTGCTGGTGTGATGGGGGGTATTGCTGAACGTTTTGGTTGGAACGCAAATTTACTGCGTATTATTTTTATCTTTGTATCATGCTTAAGCGCAGCCTTTCCCGGTATTTTGGTGTACTTGGTTTTATGGTTAGTCATGCCTAAAGCACAAGATAACTTTTTCCGTACCAATGGCTATTCAGACCCTATTCGTGCTGTGAATGATGACAGACGTTAAAATCCTTTGACCCAGTTTGGTCGCTACGGTTTCTCCCCCAAGATTCCGTAGCTTTTTTTTGCCTATATATTGGCAAAGCCATATTTAAGTCTGATGAATTTAAATCAAAGTTTAAGGCTTAAGATTTTGTTTGCTGATTTAACTGTTGATATAAGGCGGCAATCATATCGGCACGGCTAATCATTCCCACCAACCGTTTTTGCTCAACAACTGGAATATAATTAAAAGATCTTTCCACAAAATATGGTACCAAGTCTTCAATCGGTTGATCAGGCTGCACAGTCACCACTTTGGGATTCATAATTTGATAAACGTGATTTTCCCAACTGGCTTTGGGGTCTGCGGCACGTTTAAACCATTCCACTACATCATATAAAGCCAAATTTCCCACCAAGCGATCCAAATCACTCACCACAGGCAAACTCATCAAATTGACTTGTTTAAACTTTTCCAATGCTGACTGAATATCATCTTCTGCACGCAGGGTAATCACTTGCTGACTCATGATGTCACGACAATGAAACTGGCTTAGGCCACGACGACTGGCTAATTGCTGTGCTTCTAAAATAATTTTTTGTAAGTCATATTCACTAATATCAAGCAACTGACTTTGCTGTTCTAAGACTTGCTGAATATCCGCTGGCTGAATCGACACTTTTTGTGTCGGTGTTGGATCTGTCGTCCGAGTATTGACTTGTGCTTTTTGTGGATACTGCTTGCCTAGTAATCGGTTATAAATGATAGCAACCACCATCAAGAGGACCGAATTTAAAAGGACTGGATAAAAAAGAAAGGCATAGCCTAAATCATGGACTGCCTCTCCGCCCAATACCGCTGTAATCGCCACGGCTCCACTTGGTGGATGCAATGAGTCTGTGGTCATCATTAAGATAATCGCTAATGCAACCGCGATACTAAATGCTTCGGTTAAATTAGGAATAAACATCGCACACGTCACGCCAATCAAGGCCGCAAGACTATTACCGACTACCATATTCCACGGCTGTGCCAATGGGCTGGCAGGTACAGCAAAGAGCAGTACGGACGATGCGCCCATCGGGGCGATATACCACGCATTTAAGTCATCTAGCGCCAGCCAACTGATCAGTGAAGAAATACTCAGGCCCAGCAAAGCACCTACCCCACACAGGATGCGGTCTTTTAAAGGCAGAACTTTAAAGTTGGGTTTAAGCGTATTGAGCCAAGCTGATTTTGCGTGAAACACGAGATACCTTGTTTGTTGTTTTGCGAGATGTGGCAATTATAAAGCCATGCAAGCAATAAGATGTATTCAACTTACATCTTTATCTTATAAATTTTACTTTTGATTCTTTTGAATGATGTATACGCCGCTTACTTGCGTAGTTTTATCCCAAGAAATGAGCCTAAAATTCTCATTATATGTTACTGATAATTAAAATAAAAAATCTATCAGCGCTCACATCTGTACTCACTAAAACAAAGGAACATTTAGGCGGTCAGCTTATTCATCTTGATCAATTAAATCTTCACTGCCATAAATAATTTTCTGAGCTGTTTTATCATACACAATAGGAAACCATTCATAATAAGCCGAAGGGATTCGTTCAACTCGAATACGTCCAATCACATAATTATGCCCACCCAATAAATCAACAGCGAATCGAGCTGGACGAGCGATAACTAGCTGTGAATTATGATCAATGACGAGCTCAGTTTTTCCCTGTTCTACAGCGGTGGTAAACCGTCCGTGAATAGGTGAGTCAAAAGCCATTCCTCGTGTGACTTTTCGCGTCCCCTGCTGACCATTGACCTCAAGCAAAAGACCTTCGCTCATTTGATACTTTGAGCTGACCACTAACTGCTGTTTAATCAAATTCTTACATTCCGCGTTGCAAGAATTTGTAATAGTCGCAATTTTTGAAGCGTGAAGTGATGAATCTGAATACAAAGCTACAGGCGTCGTACTACAGGCAGATAGCACCATACTTATCACAATAAAAGACTTCTTAAACATTGTTATCGCTCATCATTCAATTTATTCATCCACTTTATGCCACAAGTAACTTCGTTTTTATTCTGTACAATAGGAAAATATAAAATTCTGCGCATCATTAAAACATCAAAGCTTGATTCAAGAATGATTAACCCTTTGCCACACACCCCCAAAATCCTTATAATTGAGCACAATTTTTATCTAATTTTAAGTGGATGACCATGAGTCGCGCCATATCGCATATTGATACCTTCCAAGGCTTAATTCTTGCCTTACAAAACTACTGGGCTGAACAAGGTTGTGTAGTGTTACAACCTTACGATATGGAAATGGGTGCAGGTACTTTCCACACTGCAACTTTCCTACGTGCTTTAGGCCCTGAAACTTGGAACGCGGCTTATGTTCAGCCTTCTCGTCGTCCTAAAGATGGCCGTTATGGTGAGAACCCGAATCGTCTACAACACTACTACCAATTCCAAGTCGTGTTGAAGCCAAACCCAGACAACATCCAACAGTTGTACTTAGATTCATTAAAAGCCATTGGTATTGATACCCTTGTTCACGACATTCGTTTCGTGGAAGACAACTGGGAATCTCCAACACTGGGTGCTTGGGGCTTAGGTTGGGAAGTTTGGTTAAACGGTATGGAAGTGACTCAGTTCACTTACTTCCAACAAGTCGGTGGCGTTGAATGCTACCCAGTGACTGGCGAAATCACTTACGGTCTTGAACGTTTAGCAATGTACCTTCAAGGCGTAGATTCAGTTTACGACTTGGTTTGGACTAAAGGTCAATTTGGTACAGTGACTTACGGCGATGTATTCCATCAAAATGAAGTTGAGCAATCTACCTATAACTTTGAATATGCCAACGTTGAAAAAATGTTTGAGCTATTTGACTTCTATGAAGCTGAAGCAACTCGTTTAATGGAAGCTGAACTTCCACTTCCTGCATACGAACAAGTGATTAAAGCATCTCATAGCTTTAACTTGCTTGATGCACGTGGCGCAATTTCAGTAACTGAACGTCAACGTTATATTTTACGTGTACGTACATTGGCTCGTGCGATTGCGCAAAGTTATGTTGCTGCACGTGCGAAGCTGGGCTTCCCAATGGCAGAACCAGCTTTACGTGACGAAGTATTAGCTCAGTTAAAAGCACAAGTTGAAGCGGAAGCAAAAGTAGAATCTAAGGAGAGCAAATAATGTCTAAACATACAGTATTGTTCGAATTAGGCTGCGAAGAACTTCCACCAAAAAGCTTAAAAAAATTACGTGATGCGCTTCATGCAGAAACGGTAAAAGGCTTAAAAGACGCAGGTCTAGCATTCGATTCAATCGAAGCTTATGCAGCACCACGCCGCCTTGCGCTTAAAATTGTGAATGTCGATGCTGCACAAGCCGACACACAAAAACGTTTTGATGGCCCTGCGAAACAAGCAGCATTTGATGCCGAAGGCAAACCGACCAAAGCACTTGAAGGCTTTATGCGCGGTCAAGGCATTACGGTTGATCAAGTATCAACTTTCCAAGCAGGTAAAGTTGAAAAAGTGTGCTACTTAAAAGATGTAAAAGGTCAAAGCCTTGATGTTTTACTTCCTCAAATTTTACAACACGCTTTAGATAACCTACCTATCGCAAAACGCATGCGTTCTGCTGCAAGCCGTACTGAGTTTGTACGTCCTGTAAAATGGGTTGTTTTGTTGAAAGACAGTGATGTAATTGAAGCAACCATTCAAGATCATCAAGCAGGCAACGTGACTTATGGTCACCGTTTCCATGCTCCTGAAGCAATTACACTTGCAAATGCCGATGCTTATCTTGATGCCCTGCGTACTGCAAAAGTGATTGCAAACTTTGAAGAGCGCCAAGCCATCATCGACCAACAAGTCAAAGCTTTGGCTGATGAAGTAAATGCCATTGCGATTGTCCCTGCGGACTTACGTGACGAAGTAACAGCATTGGTTGAATGGCCAGTTGCGCTTCGTGCAAGCTTTGAAGAACGTTTCCTTGCTGTGCCGCAAGAAGCGTTGATCACAACGATGCAGGACAACCAAAAGTACTTCTGCTTAGTAAATGCCGACAATAAGCTTCAACCTTACTTCATTACCGTGTCAAACATTGAGTCGAAAGATCCGTCTCAAATTATTGAAGGTAACGAAAAAGTCGTTCGTCCACGTTTGTCAGATGCTGAATTCTTCTTCTTACAAGACCAAAAGCAACCGCTTGCAGCTCGTAAAGAGAAACTTGCAAACATGGTGTTCCAAGCAGAACTTGGCACACTATGGAACAAGTCTGAACGTATTGCTAAATTGGCTGTGGCTTTGTCGGCTATCACAGGTGCAAACCCAGCAGATGCTGAAAAAGCTGCACTCCTTGCAAAATGCGACTTAACGTCTGAACTTGTGGGTGAATTCCCTGAGCTTCAAGGTATTGCGGGTACTTACTACGCACGTATTGAAGGCGAAAATGATGAAGTTGCTGAATCTTTAGGTGAACAATACTTACCTAAATTTGCAGGTGACGTTTTACCAAAAACTAAAACCGGTACAACGCTTGCACTTGCTGACCGTTTAGATACATTGACAGGTATTTTTGGTATTGGTCAAGCGCCGACAGGTTCTAAAGACCCATTTGCACTACGTCGTTCAGCCATTGGTATCTTGCGTCTTGTGACTGAAAATGATTTAGATGTTTCGATTGAAGATCTAATCAAACTTGCACTTGCTGCTTATGGCGATGTATTGAAAGATCACGGCAAGACTTTAAACGATGCTGTTGCATTCCTTGAAGGTCGTTACCGTGCGAAATACGAAGACCAAGGCGTGGCTGTAGATGTGATTCAAGCTGTTCAAGCACTTTCTCCAAAATCACCACTCGATTTTGACAAACGTGTAAATGCGGTAAATCATTTCCGTGACCTCCCTGAAGCTGCTGCACTTGCTGCTGCAAACAAACGTGTTGCCAATATTCTTGCGAAAGAAGCTGCGCCTGAAGGTGCTGTGGTTGAAGCAAACTTGGTTGAAGATGCTGAAAAAGCATTGTTCGCTGAACTTGCAAAAATCACACCTGTAGTTGAGCCGTTATTTGCTGCGAAGGACTACACTGCTGCCCTTTCTGCACTTGCTGCACTTCGTGCGCCAGTCGATGCATTCTTTGACGGTGTAATGGTGATGGCAGATGATGCTGACCTAAAAGCGAACCGTTTACGTATGCTTGCACAGCTTCGTGACTTGTTCACGAAAGTGGCTGATATTTCGGTACTTCAACACTAAGTTTAAGTATTCATTAAAAACCCGCTTTAAAGCGGGTTTTTTTATGCCGTTTGAAATCTAGGTAAAATCCTGTTAGAAATAGCGGGATTTTTTGATAAGAACAATATATGAAAAGTATTACAGTCAATCATCCTTACCGCCCAGATCTCTATCTTTTTATCTTACATGCAGTCCTGATGGCATGCAGCTTTTACCTTTGGAAGGTTTATCCATACATTCCAAACAAGCCAGATATGGGTGCTTTATTCTTTTTGATTATTTCTGTTTTGGGTGGATTTATTGGAATCATCATCGTTGCGGTGACTTTGCCCAGATTAGACCGCACTGTGCGTTACTTAACGCTTTCAAAATTTGTTTTAAGTTTGGTGTATTGGTTGTCGAGCACAACCATTTTCGTTTTATTTGGCAGTACTAAATTTATATTCAATAACCCCCTTGTGTTATTTGTCTTTGTTTTTCTATTTTTTAGCAGTCTGTATTTTTCAATAATTCGTGTTGCTGATATGCGTAAGAAAGATTGGCTCATTATCGGTGGAGTATTGGGTGGCCTTGTGTTGTTGTTCTTTTTGCCAAAACTTTAATCGCTAAATAAACCAGCTAAGGCTTCATTGTATATTTAGGATAACGTACTGATAATTCAATGAGACGGTTTGAAACATTAGATAAATCACCAAGCGAAATCACTTCTTAATACATCAATGTGAAAAAGATCTGGCATTGCACTCAATATCTCGTTTTAAATAAAGATGAATAAAAAATTACTTAGCTTTGGACTATTGATTCTATCTTTTTCTTCTGCAAATGCTGGAACGGAAATGACTCATTCCCAAATCAGCATTTCTTCACCCGATACCGTTGCAAGTTATGATTGCGCAGGACGCTCAGTGAATATTCCTGCTCCAGATAGCCGTATTACTCTAAAAGGCAGTTGCCCGATGATTACGGTTGCAGGTCCAAATACAATGGTCTATGTAGAATCAGTCAATAAAATCAATATTTATGGGCCGAATTCGAAAGTGTATTATCAAAAAAGCACCCATCCATCACGCCAAGTCAGCATCAATGCCGTTGGTCCAGGAAGTGCGGCCTATAAACGTTAAATATTAAGTGAATGAAGTTGAATTTAGGTTTAAGACTTAAATCTATAGCCAATAATTCACCAATTCCCTATACTCAATCCAACAACACTCAACAAGAATGAACCTTATGAAATTGAAAGCATTCCTTTTGACTGGTCTTGCGGGTATAACACTTTCTGCATGTACATCTGCACCAACGATTCCACAACTTGAAACAGGTGTATTACAAGAAGTTCAAAACATTGATGTCTACCCAGATACCACAGATAACAAAGCAAAACTGACTAAATTTGTAGATAAATGCGTGATTGAATTTACAGGCAATTTAGAAGAAGCAAAATCGGTTGAACAATGGTCATTTAAAGGCTTAACCCTTATTTCAGGTGGTACAGCAACCTTTGCCAAAGATGGTACAAGTTCAGCGCACAATTTTGATTTAAATGCGTCGGATGTACAAAAGAACTTCCTTGCATTACGCGGTCATTTTGCAAAAGATGCGCTTACACAATGTGAATAAATAATAAGAACCATATCTCCAAAATGGAGGTATGGTTTCATTTTTTCCTTGAATCTTGAACAATAATTCGTTCAAACCCATAATTTTTAATCATGAAAATCGTAACTAGCACCACACCACAGCAACGCGCAAAACACATATAAGCCACTGTATTTTCATAAAATTACAATACTACGTTAACTTAACCAAGTTTCCACACTTCAAACTTCCGCGTATCTGAGCTGTTAATGCATTGTGTGACTTATCGCACAAAACCACTTTTTGCTTTTTTTTACTCTTAAGATGTCCTCTGCTCCAAAAGCGCAAATGCTGAGTGCAACAGCAGCGTTCAATAAAAGAGGACAATTGCAAAGATGAAACCTTTATTTAAAACAACACTGATCACCGCAGCATTATTCGCAAGCACCCCACTATTTGCGAACACCGCAGTAGAAGCCAATGCGAAAGTTGAAACACAGCAACCGTCTGTACTGCAAAATCTAAAACAAGACATTAATCAGTCTGCGCATACAGCCGGTGACAAAATTGAAAAAGGCGTCGATAAGACCAAAACATTCACCCAAGAAAAATGGCAAGACACCAAAGAATTCAGTGCTGACAAAAAGCAAGATGCAAAAAATAAATGGGCTGACCTAAAACAGTCTAAAGATGAAAAGTCAGATGCAGCGAAAGCCAAGATCTATGCCAAGGCTGAGCAAAATAAAGCTAAGCTTGATGAGCGCAAAGCACAGCTCGATGAAAAAGCTGCAAAAGACAAAGCAAAACTCGATGAACGTAAAAGCAATGTCGACAACAAAGTTGATCAAACCAAGAGCTATTTAGGTGAAAAAGCTCAGGAAGGTCGCCAATTTTCCAGTGAAAAATGGCAACAAACCAAAGCGAATTTCCAAAAAGGTCAAGAAGCCAATGTGAGTGGCAGTAGCAATGTACAGTTGCAAACGCCTGTCGCACAAGCTGAAGTCCATAGCTCACATGAAGCCAGCCTAGGCGCTCACAAATAAGTAAACTGGCTTTCATACCCTCTCCTCCAGAGAGTAGGCTCACCCTTCGGTGGGCCTTTTTACCTTATGCAAAATACAACCGTGTACAAAGCTGTCATTTGCTGTATTGATTTTGCTACGGCAAGTTTTTTTCGCTGCAATTTTTCCTATAATGCGTTAAAACCATTCATCAGATAGAAAATCTATAAAATTCAGAGGTGAAGCTGTGAAGATTTCATTAAAAGCAACGTTATGCCTAAGCTTAATATTCACGACACCCATGCTTTGGGCACAAGATAACACAGCAGCGCAAAGTACTGAGCAACAAGCGAAAAAGCCTGTGAGCCCTTATGGTGATAATCCAAATTTATTGCATGTGTGGGCCTATAAAGCCCAAGAAGGCGTGGTCGGTGCTGCTAAAAATATTGGCGAAATGACTGAACGTGGAATTTCTAAAATTAAGCCTTCGGTTGACCAAGCTTGGGACAATACGAAAACTGCTACACAAAATACAGTACAACAGGTTGATCAGGGCGCACAGCAAGCCACCCAAAACGTCAATGAAAAATTGAAGCAAACCCGTGAAAATATTACAGGTAAAACTAGCCAACCTGCGCCCACTAGCCAACAGTCGTTGAGTGAACCGTCTTCAGGCAATACGATTAATACGGCTCCAAGCAACAATGCGGGGCAAAATAACAATCAATATCCACAAAGTAGCTATCCATCAAGTTCGACGTCTACGACGTATCCAGTGACTGATTTATAATTTAACAGCACATTTAAAAGCTCAACTTTGGTTGGGCTTTTTTAAAACCAAAATTGAATGCTTTTGGTCTTTGGCCTATGCCTATAAAAACAATGAATTAATGAGAAAAAAATGCGAATTTTATTTGGTATCTTGCTTGGTATTCTGCTCTGCGTTGGCTCTGTGATTGGCTTACAACGTTTTCCACAATTGTTGAAAAGTTATCCACAGTTGCAAACTATTTTTCCCCAATTGTACGATTCATACCAATATAACCATGATGCCGAAGGTAAATTATTACAAGCCTTAGAGATGCTAGATGACGAAGAATACAAATCGACTGAAGGCAATGAAGCGACACTGTATCAACTCGATGGTCAATGCAAAATAAACCTCTATGTTTTTGGAGAATCCAATCAATCCCTAACAAGTTATTATTTTCACAATGATCAGATTATACGTGCCTATGAGACAAATTTGATCTACCCAAATGGTGGCTTTAATCCTGTACCCAATACCAAAGAGCCATTTAAACTCGAAAAAAGTTATTTACGAATCATGATGCCAAACAGTATCAAGACTGAACTTGAATTTGAGCGGATCAAAAATCATTTCAATGCTAAATTTTTGAAAAAATGCTGAAATTTAACTATTAAATTAAGCATTAATGCATTAAGTAGTAGGCTTGAGATATCGCCTACGTACAAACGATGCTGTACAGATTTGAATAAGCATCAACAGGCAAAATGGATAGTCAACCCAGACTGATAAATGATCAATATGAGCAACCAATCCAAAGACAGAAAAATAGACCTGTCCCACAATAATAGGTACTACAACCAGCCATAGTCCCCAATACCAATAGCGATTTAAAAAATCAATAAGTGCTAAGACGAAATGCGCAATAAAAAATACCGAAACCAGCACAACTTGTAAGGTCGGCATAAATTTATGAACTTCAAAATCGGGGTTCTGGAATAAATAATTTTCACTGATATTTAGTACATAACTGTACCATGCCCAAGTAATGCATGCGGTAAAGAGAATCAGCATGCAAAATAATCTTAAACTTTTTTTATTGGCAAGATCGACCTGCATAGACATCCCTATTTATATAGAGCTTTGTTCAAAAATAAGGTTCCTTAAACTCGTTTTAATTCACCTGCCGAATGACCATCCCCGCTTTAAAGGCCTCTACATTTTCCACCAATTGCTGCACAATGCGTTGTCGTGCATCGACGCTGCCCCATGCACTATGTGGAGTAATAATTAAATTTGGAATACTTGGGTCAAGCAACACATTGCCCTGCTTGGGTGGCTCAACCGTCAAGACATCGGTTGCTGCGCCTGCGATCCTCCCTGATTTTAATGCCTCGGCTAATGCAGTTTCATTTACAACACCACCTCGTGCGCAATTGATCACAAAGGCCGATGCTTTCATTTGAGCCAAGCTTTCATGATTGAGTAAATCACGGGTTTCCTCTGTTAAAGGACAATGCAAACTCAGAAAATCGACCTGCGCTAGCATCTCAGAAAATGCCACACGCTCAGCTGCCATAGGTCGATTCGGTAGCGCACCAATCATAATTTTCATGCCAAACGCTTTAGCCAAATGGGCCACGGCTTGCCCCAATTCGCCATAGCCGACAATCCCCAAAGTCTTACCAGCCAGCTCAATAATTGGAAAATCTAGTAAGCAGAACTGATCTGCTTTTTGCCAATTTCCTTGTTGAACCGCCCGATCATACTGTCGAAAGGATGTCGCCAAGTTCAACATTAACATCAAAGTATGCTGTGCCACCGCAGCGGTGCCATAAGCTTGGCAATTACACACCACGATGCCTTGTTGCTGTGCGTGTACAAGGTCAACATTATTGGTGCCAGTGGCAGAAATCAAGATCAGTTTTAATTGCGGATTGAGCTGCATGTGCTCAGCATTGATGTGTACTTTATTGCTGATAATCACATCAGCCCCTTGTATACGCTGAGCAAGCTCTGCAGCCGTTGTTGCGGGATAGAGCGTCAATTCATCAAACTGTGCTTCTAGTCCGCTAAAATCTAAGTCCTGTTTATCTAGAGACTGATAATCTAGAAATACCGCTTTCATGGCTGCTTCCCTTTTGGCCGATTATAAAGATTCGATTGTGGATGATTAAAACCTGTGATGCACCAAAGTGCAATCGAACAGCATATAAAAAAACCCGCTATTTCGCGGGTTTATCGAGATGATGTTGCAGTGAATTTCGAATTTTGAGTATGACATAAATGGTCAGTATCGTAAGTAACAACATACTGCTGCTAAAAATCAGTATGCTTGAACTAACCCCCTGTGCATAGGCTGAACCCATGGTCAGCACTAAGATGAATAATACAGCAAGCATCTGCGTTGAATGCATACTGATACCCCTCATATTCCTTATGATGTTTTGGGCAGTATGATTGTTTTTTATACTGCCTTTCTCTCATCATAATCTCTTCCTACAAATTAGCAAGCTTTGGATTTTCAACTAAATATCGAGCTTAAATTTGTTCGGGTTGCACCACGAACTGGCAAGACGCATCGGGGTTTTCGACAAAGAAGACTTGACCAAATTCATCGCTACTCAAACGCAGTTCTTTATAGTTAAGGGTGTAGTAGCCCACATATTTCTGCATTAAAAGAGGGTGCATACCTGTCGCAAGTTCATCTTGTGCTAAGACTAATTTCATTACCTGACGGTCATTCATCACCACCATGTAACGCTCATCTTGAACTTGTACGTATACTAGGCCTGTGCCCTTCGGCTGCAAAGGGATCAAAAACTTGTGATTCAGCGCAATCACACCGGCTGCATAGCTTTCAATTTTTTGGCTAATCACATTAAACACTAAACCATGTTCAAACTGGTCGAGTAGTAGGCTACGATTTTCCTGTGGCAAAAAGGTCGTGATTCCCAACTTTTGTAGATCTTGCTCACTGACTTGTTTGTTATTAAACAATACCCGTAATAAGGTTTGTTTTTGTTTGGCATCAAAAAATTGAGGGTCAAGCTGAAACGAATTGCTTTTTAAAATTTCACCCAAGGCATCACGATGACGAGTCAGTAAATTTTCGATGACTTTTCGATAGTAGAATTTACTGTTTTTCTTAACCCGACGCATTTTTTGATAAAAATACGGCGCATCAAAAGGATGTCTTAAGAAATCATTTAACAGTTCTGAACTCGCCAACACTGCAATTGCATCATGCCCTGTGAACGGTAGATGCAACACATGCACATGCGGAATTAAAGCCTGTAATTTTTCAAAATGCGCGCGATCTTCTGGACAATAAGGATCATACACCACGATATATTCGCGTGTAGTCGATACATCTTCAGCAAGTACTCGCATATTGGCATGCAGATTAGGTTGAAAGAACATGCCATAGCGTGTATCGACAATGTCTTCAGGGTCTATGGAGAACTGTGGCACCATACTCACCACGCGCTGGAATCCAAATAAATTGGCATACTTAATGGCTGCATAGCCACCCATGGAACCACCATAGGCAATTCGCAGCTCAAATTGCTCTAGGATCGTCTTGATGGCTTGATACATCGGTTGCATTGACGATGCTGGAAACCACGATTTTTGTTTCGGCATCACACCGATCACATTAAAATCATATTTTTGCAAAGACTTCTCAGCATTAATGCTCAAACCCTTGGCACGGGTAATCAAATCACCGAAGGAGAAAATAAGCTCACGAGAACTACCGGGCTGAAAAATGACACGAATTTGATCATCTTCAAAAATGATGTGCTTTTCCATTGTGCTTTGCTCCAGTCCTTGTTGCGTCACGCTTTTCCTTCCTTGTTGCATTCAAAGTTTATCTTGTTCCGAATATGCTATTTTATAGAGGCCATACAGATTAAAAAGTGCAGAATATGACACATTCAATACATCCTGCCGCACAACAAGGCTTTAGCTCTGCAGCTGAACTCTATCAACAAGCCCGTCCTGACTACCCGATTGAAATCAGTGCGTGGCTACAACAACATTTAGCTTTAGCCCCTCAATCCCATCTGGCGGACTTAGGTGCAGGTACAGGCAAATTTCTCGAGTATATTCGCCCACTCAGTGAAAATATCACCGCGATCGAACCTGTGCATGAAATGCTGCAACAATTGCAGAAAAAACATCCGCATATTGCAACTTTAGCCGCCCAAAGTGATCAGATTCCACTGCATGATCATTCTGTAGCAGCGGTATTTTGTGCCCAATCATTTCATTGGTTTGCCACCCCCGAAACCCTCAATGAAATCAGTCGTATCTTAGTTCCCAATGGTGATCTTGTTTTGATTTGGAACCAGCGTGATATTCAAGTCAATTGGGTCAAACAACTCGCTGATGTCTTGAGTGAACTCGAAGGTGACACACCACGTTATCATAGTGGGCAATGGCAAAAAGTGTTTGAACAGCAGCAAACATTTAAATTAATTGCCGAAACGACCTTTCAACAATTGCATCATGGTACAGTGGAACACGTGGTTTCCAAACGATTATTGTCCACCAGTTTTATTGCAGCGTTAAGCACGGATGAACAACAAAAACTGAAACAACAATTTGAAAATATCGTGGCTGAATCAACCCAAAAGACTGCACAGGATTTCATTGATTTCCCCTATATCACGCATGTCTATATCTTTAGAAAAACACATTAGGACACGATTATGCTCTTGCCAATCTCTTTAAAAAAACTCAGTGTCATCTTCCTCATGGGTACAGTCTTAGGACTCACTGCATGTGAAAAATCATCAAAAACGGTGGAACAAAATAGTGAAATCAGTTCCGACGATCAAATCATGAAAGAGCTAAATAGTGATCCTATTAAAAACTTTGCCAAGACCCCAGATGATCTACACGACTTAACGCTACTGACGCAATATGACGAGAGCTTTAGTCAAATTAGCGATGAGATGGAAGATGAGCTGATGAAACTGCGTGAGGAAGGCAAACTCACTGATGAATTTGCTACACAGCGTAAGCGTGACAACATCCAGTCAGCACTGAATATGCTCAAAGAACTCGAAATGAAAACTGAGCAAGGCCGTTACATTCAAGGCTTGATGTATCAGTACTGGGACAATCAATCACAAATTTATCGTGAGAAAAATCAAACAGCCGATGGTGAGTTAAAAAATCCTAGTGATAGTGTCAAAGGTCTCGGTCAGTTTATTCATGCACAAGAACAATTAGGTCATTGGCAGGAACAATATCCCGAGCTTAAACATCCTGCTCAAGCTCAATAAATTAAAAGTCGAAAAATGACTTAAACAAAAAGGGTTCCACGTGAACCCTTTTTTATTTAGAAATACAACGCAAAAAAATTAAGGATGCTCTGCATATTGCGGTAAATCATCATGAATGCTTTCCCATTCTGCTTTCGAGCTGACAAATATATGGCAGACTGGTACTTGCTGTATGGGTGTATCCAGTGTTCCTATACGTAAGCGATAGTAATCCGGGGTATCGGTTTTAATACTCATAATTGGTGAACCACATTCCCCACAAAAACAACGCTGTGTGGTTGGTGAAGATTTAAACTTTTTCAATACCTGTTCACCCGACACAATTTTGAAATCTGCTTTGGCTATTGGAGCATTGGTCGCAAATGCCGTGCCATTGGCTTTTCTGCACCGAGAACAATGACATTGCACGATCTCACCAATCGGACCATTGATCTCATAACAAACCGCTCCACACAAGCAGCTTCCGGTATATTGTTCTTGTACGCGCATAGTGGTCTTTCTTAGAAGAATTTCATCTCAAAATATCACAACTCCTCAGCAAGATTGTGACAATTTGAAGCGCTTAGCTCTGCAAAGAAACCAGATAGTTTTGAACCCCTTCACCCGCTGCTCGACCGGTTGCAAGGCATGCTGTTAGCAAATAGCCTCCTGTAGGCGCATCCCAATCCAACATTTCTCCGCAGACAAATACTGCAGGATTGCTCTTCAATTGTAAGCCATCATTTAGGACTGAACGCTTCACACCGCCCGCGCAGCTAATCGCCTCATCTATCGGGCGAAATCCATCAAGTTGAATATCTAAGTGTTTAATTTTCGCAGCAAGTAAGGCAGGTTCATGCCACAAAGATTTATCCACCAGTTCACGGACCAGTGCAGCTTTCGCCACATCTAAACCGGCTTTACGCCAAACATTGGTTAAAGATTGCTTTTTCGAAGGCTGTAGTTTCTTTGCCAATTGCTCAACACTTTGATCTGGCAATAAGTCCAAAGTCAGCTGCATGGGCTGAGCAGATTTCACCTGTTGACGCAACGCACGACCTTGTTTGTAGATCAATCCACTTTCCAGTCCATAGTGTGAAATGATGATATCGCCTTGGGTCGGCTCGGCTTGCTCGACCCATGCATTGACTCGCTTTAAAGGCTGTCCAAACACAGGCTGCATGAACTTCGACCAAACGCGTTCCACGCCTGCATTACTGGCCTGAAAAGCTTCAATGCTCTCAGGCTGTAGCCATTTTTGCCATGCGCCATCACTGCCTAAACGTGACCAAGACACAGCCCCACACGCCATAATAATCGCATCAAAGCCAAGCGCTTGATTTGATCCATCAACAAGGTTTTGAATTGTCAGCTGATTGGACTGTAAGTCCAAAACTTGATGTCGATAATAAAACTGTACCCCGTCTAGACTAAGACGTTTTAACCATGAACGCAGTAAAGGCGCAGCTTTCATTTCAATAGGAAAGACCCGACCCGATGAACCAATATAGGTTTCAATGCCCAACCCCTTCATCCATTGTTGAATCCATGCTGCATCCCACTGCTTAACCCATGGACTCAGCCATTCCACTTGATCATAGCGCTGCACAAATTGTTCAACGGGTTCTGCATGCGAAATATTCAGCCCCGTCTTGCCCGCCATTAAAAATTTACGGGCTGCCGATGGTTTTTGCTCATAAACATGAATGTCATAGTCAAATTGGCTAAGCACTTCCGCAGCCATCAATCCCGCAGGCCCTGCCCCAATGATTGCAATACGCTGAGTCATGCCCAATTATTCCGCAGATGCTTCGGTGGGTTGCTTACCTTGTAGCGGCTGAAAATCATCAAAACGTGTGGTGTAATCTACAGGCTTGGTAATGATTAGCTGCTGACAGAGTTCACCGCGTTCTAGATATTTAATTTCAAAATGCGTGCGTGCTGAAGTCTCTGCAATGCGTTCTTTGACAAAAGGTAGCTTCCAAACATCGATTAACTGCTGCTGTGCTTCCTCAATATATTCAGGAATATTACTCGCCAAGGTAATCTGACCACCCTGCTGCAAACGCGACAATAGAAATTCAAAAAATGGCATATTTAACCAGCGCTGTGCAGGATTATGCGGTTCAGGGTTTGGATACAAAATAAAGAATTGCTGTACTTGCGCAGGATGTAAGGCATGTACTACCCAAGGTAATGCATCAGCATGAATTGGAGTTAAATTGCTTTGCCCTTCAAGTTGATGCTGCTTTTGCATTGCCACAAATTTTTCACGTGTCCGCTCAACAGCAATCAATTGAAATTCAGGGTGATTGGCTGAAAATAATAATGCATGTTTACCTTTACCAGCCCCAATTTCCACACAAATCGGTGTGGAATCAATCGGCTGAAAATCACGGGGAGCTCGCATACGCTGCGCTTGAAATTGACGAATAGGCATAAACAGATCAAACTAAACAGAACGGCATAAGTCTAACAACTGCGACTGTATTTGCCTAATTGAATCATCCGTTTTTGCTGGAGTTAAGCATGCCCACCACCATGAATTGTCCACGCTGCGGCGCATTGACGACTTGGGAAAATAATGAATATCGCCCGTTTTGCTCAGATCGTTGTAAATTGATTGATCTCGGTGCATGGGCCAATGATGAATATCGTCTGCCGACACAAGATGCACCTCAGGCTGATGGCGGCCGTGAAGAAGATCAGTTCTAAATACGTTTAGCTCAGATTTAAATATAAAAAAAGGTCTAACCTAGTAGACCTTTTTTTATTTTAACGAATCCAGTTAAAGCATATTGCTTAACCGGCTTTACCCGCAACAAAAGGATTGTGCTGCTTTTCATAACCAATGGTACTCATTGGACCATGCCCTGAAATAAACTGGGTGTCATCTGGCAAGCTAAAACATTCACGCTGAATGGAGTCGAGTAATTGTTGATGGTTACCACGTGGAAAATCTGTCCGGCCTATCGAGCCTTTAAATAACACATCACCCGTCCAAAGCACGGCATATTTTGCGTTATAGAACATGACATGACCCGGTGTATGCCCCGGTGCAAAACGTACTTCAAACTCTTCTTCACCCAGTTTCAGTGTTTCGCCACCTTCTAACCACTGAGTCACATTGACATTTTCAGGGATCGGGAAACCGTATTTCGCAGAAACTTCCTGAATCATGTCCAACCAAAAAGCATCCTCTTTGTGTGGGCCAATCACCGGAACATTCCACGCTTGGGTTAATGCCCCAACCGCACCTGCATGATCTAAATGCCCATGCGTCAGCCACAATGCTTTTACCGTTAAACCAAGCGCTTCAACTTCAGCTTTTAATTTTTCCGGCTCTCCCCCTGCATCAATCAAGACCGCTTCTTTCGACTCAGAGTCCCAAACAATTGAACAGTTTTGTTGAAATGCCGTGACGGGCACGATTTTAACTTGCAACATAGGGCGATAACCTCAAGGCGATGAATGGGCTAATGTTTGCTTTAAGGCATCAAGATTAGCTTGAAGTAATAAATTGAGCAATGCGACATGATCATCCCGCGCGTTTAAAGCGGGAATATAGCCATATTCACCACCGCCTGCAGCTTGGAAAGTTTCAGCATTTTGCAGCGCCAACTCTTCTAGCGTTTCCAAACAATCCGCTGAAAATGCAGGGCTCATAACCTGTACCGATTTCACGCCTTGTTTGCCCCACGCTTCCAAAGTGGCATCGGTATAAGGTTTCACCCATTCTTGCTTACCAAAGCGCGATTGGAAACTAATCTCATACTGTTCAGCAGTTAAACCCAAGGCTTTTGCAACCAAATGACCCGTCACACGGCAACGATCTGCATAGGGATCACCTTTATCAGCATAAGGCTGTGGAATGCCATGAAAAGACATCAGCAACTTATCCGCGACCCCATGCTCCGCTTGATAATCACGCACACTTTGCGCTAAAGCTTGAATAAATAGCGGGTGCTGATAGTAGTCACGAATAATGCTCAAACCCGGCAAATTACGCTGCTGTGGAATCCATTTAGCAATGGCATCGTATAAAGGTGCCGTAGATGTTGCTGAATACTGTGGAAACAACGGAAATAATAGAATGTGGTCTTGAGGCTGCTCAGCCAATTGCGCTAAAGCGGTAGAAATCCCTGGATTACCATAAGTCATGGCCGGAATCACATTCAGTTCAAATTCTGGATATTTTGCTGTGAGATGCTGTTTTACTGCGGCAACTTGCTCAAATAAAATTTCACGCATGGGCGAATCATTACCCCAAACCATGTCATAAGCATATGCAACACGTTTAGGGCGAAATGGCAAAATAAACAAACGTAGAATGATTTGCCAAATTGGTTTCGGGATTTCAATCACCCGCTGATCTGACAAAAACTGTTGCAGAAAACGACGCACTGCGGGCACAGTTGGCGCATCAGGCGTACCTAGATTCGCGAGAATAATGGTGACTTTAGCTTTTTCGGCAGGCAACATTACGCTTTTTCCATCAATTTGAATGACGCTAATGTAACAGCTTTTTATCCATTTAATAAAATAGATTAATATGCAGATTTAAATTGAAAAACTCGATCATTATCAAGCAAATTACTTTCTAACAATTTTTGACCTTTACTGGTCACTTGCCACAACATCCGCTGACGATCATCTCGGCCATTGGGTACAATCCAGTCATTCTGCCGCATCTGGCTTTTAATGCTGTGTAAAGCACGAATATTCACTTGTGCCCGCGCAACCGCATGAGCACGTGGCATCTCAATACGTGCATCATCCAGACCTGTTTCATTCAAAAACTCATTCATTCGTTTAGAGAAGAATTCTTCAGGGGTTGGATTAACAAAGGTTGCGCCTAAAATCGACAAGAGCTGCGCCCACGTCATTTTCTTCTGTACTTTTAATTCTTTGAAATTACCATCTTGATAAGCGTGCATGCGGTATTCAAATGAAAATAGTTCATGCATCGACACTTTTGGTAAAGATAAGAACGGATCAACTTCGCGTTTTCCAGACTCTGTTTCGAGTTGAACTAACTGGGCTTTTAAACGATCAATTTCATCATGTAAAGCTTGAGTATTCTGTGGACGCACCCAACCTGTAACAGGATAGCGTTCTAGCATTTGTGGCATGTTCAATCGAACTGCCATTTCTAAATCACGCAAACTACGATAGGTAAAAACTTGATCGACTTCATTTTGTAATAGTTTTCTAAATTCTTTAAATTTTTCACGAAGTTCAGGTTTAGCATCATGTAAGGCATCATCACGTGAATCTGGATCATCATGCATAAACACAATGACAGGTTTTTGCTTGGTCACCGCATAGATGTATTCAAGATGCATATAGCCCACACCAGACACAGACTGCTCACCGTATTGACTACCCAATAAAATCATCACATAGTCACAATCGTCAATTTGACGACGTGCAAAAGCAGTGCTCAATGGTGTGCGTTGTTCTAGCCCCCATGAGAAAAACCCCATTCCCACAAGCGTCTGAGCCAAAATAATCCGTTCTGGCTGCATTTCGCTACCAGATGTGGAAATGAATACTTGATAACGCTTATCGAGCATTAGTGATCCTCTCCCGCTGCATAACGCACTCAGCATCGAATTGATCTTAGCTGGAAAATGCGACATGACTACCCCAATATAAAACTAATTTTTTCATTTAACGTTGTCCAAAATGACTGATTTAGTCTTCTGAACTTATAAGTCCGATGTTGGCAATGTTCCAAGAAATATCATCTTGAATCAGGCGCGCCACAACCGGTTTTAAATTTTCCGCATTATTGCCACTGACATAGCACTCTATACGCAAACAATTTTCTCTTTTCTGATCAAATAATAACTCATTTTTAATCAAAATTCGGGCTGTTTGTCGTGCAACTGCAAAACCTGAGTCAATTAATGTCAGCTTCTGACCAAAAATATACTGAATTGCCGATTTTAGGAAGGGGTAATGTGTACATCCAAGCACTAAAAAATCTGCACCTTGATTTACAACTGGCTGTAAAACATCAGTTAATGTGTTAAGACAAGCCTCACTCATCTGCGCACCTGCTTCTACAAAGGGTACTAATTCCAAACTGGTAACAGTCAGAACATTGACCCCTGCCGGCTCAGCAAAACGATGCATCACATCTTTAATCAACTTTCCACGAAATGTCGCAGGTGTTGCAAGAACAGCCACTGTTTTACTTTTTGTTTGCAGAACGGCAGGCTTTAACGCAGGAACTAAACCAATAATGGGGAAGTTCTCCCCATAATGTTCACGCAAATAATCTAAACTAAATGCCGATGCCGTATTGCATGCCACTACCGCGACTTTACACCCCTGACGGTATAACCACTCTATGGCATGTGCAGTCAATTCACGGATATCCTGATCTTGACGCGGGCCATAGGGTACATGTGCAGTATCGGCATAATACACAATGCGTTCATTCGGTAAATAACGTGCAATTTCCAACGCAACAGATAAACCACCAATACCTGAGTCAAATACCCCAATAGGCGCATCAGCAGTCGCTTTTGGCATGGGTACATTTAAGGGGTAAATGGGATGAATGGCGGTCATAGGGTCACTTTAATTTAGATTCAGAATGACAAGGTGGAAAGCTTAAACCTCAGGTGCCTAATTGCAAGTGCAAATCACCACTTTGTAACACTAAAATGGACTCCCCTTGCTCATTTTCAAGCAGCTCACCCATCTCGACTAAATGAAAAAAAGCTGCACGTTGAATTAAGGCATTTATACCAAAACGAACATGCACATAAGGACGTAGTTCACCCTGATATTCACGCATAAAAATAGGATGTTCATCATCCACAACAATCACGTCTTGTGTTGTGGTCGTAAACTGGATATAGCGCTTGTTTTCTAGCTCAAGCGTATCGACTTGATTAACAAATAAAGGCTCATCTTCCACCTGTATTTCAATTTGTTCCACAGGGGTTTTTAAATAGAATTTCCCATCTTCTTTCCAAAGCACGGTTGAGAACAGATCAATGAGTGCTTGCCGCTTGATCAATTGACCATCGTGCCACCATTCTCCATTGGCTAAAACCTTCAAATCCATTGCACCACAATGCTTTGGATGCCATTGATCTAATGGAGGGATTGACCTTTTGTGACCGGTCTGTCCATCTTTTAAGTATTGTGCAATGTTCATTAAATTTCTATCATCCCTATTAATGAATTTTTTCGTCGGGTTTTCGTTCAATTGCTGCTTCATCCGCCTAATAAATACCTTAGTGACGGAAAAATAATATGATTCAGCCAATTGGCTAGAACTCGGTTTAAAACTATACTAGCCCACAATATCAAAGACACGATAGAAAAATTGTGTCTGGGCATTAAGAACACTCATGGCAGCACCATTTAAATGAATTGAATGGATGCCACCTTCCGAAATATGAGGAGTCCTACATGGAACACATCGAACGTGAATCGATGGAGTTTGACGTAGTTATCGTCGGTGCAGGTCCTGCCGGCCTATCTGCTGCGATTAAAATTCGTCAACTTGCAATTGAAAATAACCTAAACGATCTGTCCGTTTGTGTCGTGGAAAAGGGCTCCGAAGTTGGTGCGCACATTCTATCCGGTGCTGTGCTAGAACCTCGCGCAATGAATGAATTGTTCCCAGACTGGAAAGAACAAGGTGCACCGTTAAATGTGCCTGTCACTGAAGACAAAACCTATTTCTTATTGTCTGATGAAAAATCACAAGAAGCACCGCATTGGATGGTGCCTAAAACCATGCATAACGATGGCAACTATGTTATTTCGTTAGGTAACGTGGTTCGCTGGTTAGGTGCTAAAGCTGAAGAATTAGAAGTGTCTATTTTCCCAGGCTTTGCAGCATCTGAAATTCTTTACCATGAAGACGGGACTGTGAAAGGTATTCAGACTGGCGACATGGGTATTGGTAAAGATGGCGAACCAACGCACAACTTTACCCCTGGCTATGAACTGCATGCGAAATACACATTATTTGCTGAAGGCTGTCGTGGTCATTTGGGTAAACGTCTGATTGCTCAGTTCAATTTAGATAAAGATGCTGATCCGCAACATTACGGTATTGGTATTAAAGAACTTTGGGAAATCGATCCTGCTAAACACAAACCAGGTTTGGTGATGCACGGTGCAGGTTGGCCTTTAAGTGAAACAGGTTCTTCAGGCGGTTGGTGGTTATACCACGCTGAAAACAACCAAGTGACTTTGGGTATGATCGTTGACTTGTCATACACCAATCCACACATGTATCCATTTATGGAAATGCAGCGTTGGAAAACACATCCACTGATCAAGCAATATCTTGAAGGTGGTAAACGTATTTCTTACGGTGCACGTGCGGTTGTAAAAGGTGGTTTCAACTCACTACCTAAATTCACTTTCCCAGGTGGTAGCTTAATTGGTGATGACGCAGGTTTCCTAAACTTTGCAAAAATCAAAGGCTCTCATACAGCAATGAAATCAGGCATGCTGTGCGGTGAAGCTGTATTTGAAGCGATTGCTGCGGGTGTGGAAAAAGGTGGTGACCTTGCCATTGCACGTGTGACTGAAGGGGAAGACTTCTTCGCTAAAGAGTTAACTGCGTATACTGACAAGTTTAACAACAGTTGGTTGAAAGAAGAGTTATATAACTCTCGTAACTTTGGCCCTGCTATGCATAAGTTTGGTCAATGGATGGGTGGTGCGTTCAACTTTGTTGATCAAAACATCTTTAAAGTGCCGTTCACGCTGCATGACTTACAGCCCGACTTCAGCGCTTTAAAAACTGTCGATGCTGCGAACTTCAAACCGAATTATCCAAAACCAGATGGTAAAATTACATTTGACCGTTTGTCTTCAGTATTCGTATCAAATACGGTACATGAAGAGAACCAACCTGCTCACTTGAAATTGACAGATGCTTCTATTCCTGTAAATGTGAACTTACCAAAATGGGATGAGCCTGCTCAGCGCTACTGCCCTGCTGGCGTTTATGAAATTATGGAAGAAAATGACGGTTCTAAGCGTTTCCAAATTAACGCAGCAAACTGTGTACACTGTAAAACGTGTGACATCAAAGATCCGTCTCAAAACATTACTTGGGTAACACCTGAGGGTGGCGGTGGTCCTAATTATCCTAATATGTAATCTCTTTTGAGATTGAAATAAACCCGCTTAATGCGGGTTTATTTTTTAATATACAATCACACTCTTTAAATAAATATTATTACAAAAAAACTAATTCCTATAAAAACTGAATTTCATAATTAGTTTATTTTAAATAATTATCAATGTGTCATTTTATATCCATTAGATTTAGATATTTTATAAATAATTAAAAGAAATAATTTCACTAAGCCTAAATAAAAATTTAAATTTCATCTATGTAGTAATATATTCTTTTAGATCCTTCAATTTTATAATAATTAATTTTAATTTCTCTAGAACTTTCCATATTACAAAGCTTACTTACAACTTCATCTCCTCCACCGTACATTGTAACTTCCTTATTTTCAATCAGAAAGTTAAACGATGTAGGCTCTTCATGATTTCGATGAATTTTTTCCAACTTATATTTTAAGGTTAGATCTTTTATTTTAGAAAAATCAGTACTATTAAATGGAAAAATCCCCCTATTACAACCCCCTAAAAAAATCGCTTGTTTATTTTTCTCGTATAAATATGCTATTTTTTCGTCATCAGCATATACATGCGAGCTAATGAGCATCATAAAAACTAATATATTCTTCTTCATTTTAATGGCCTACTCTCTCTAATTTGAGTAACCCTATATTGATCATACTGAACAGCATCACTTTGAAAATATGCATTATCAGGATGATGAGATAATCATTTTTTAGCCATCACATTATAATTTATTCCGACCTAAAATACTGTAGCTCAATCAAATACTACATCTATATTTAAGTATTATTTTTTTAAAACAAGTAATTTAATTTCACCAAAAATTTAAAATGATAGCTTTAAACCCAATATCTTTATTTAATAAACTTATAAGTCTATAAAATATTGAGTTTGCTTGAGACAACAAACCCGCTTAGGCGGGTTAATTTTAAATTATTATAAAAAAATCAACTACCTTCTTATTTCAAACGCTTGAAAGTTATTAGGATGCTTCTGTTTTCTATATTGTTCAGATTTTACAATAAATATAACATCAAACAATCCCTCATAAGAATATATATACCTATAATTACTTAATCTTGAGTCAAAATCAATTTTCTTAAAATTTAAAGAACTATTATTTTCAAAAAAATTGTCATTAAAATTTGGGATAAATTTAGTATAAAATACATTTTTACTATGTAATTTAATAACACTCCATTCAGAATCACCAACACTTTTAATTAAATTAACTTGCAAGTCTGGAAAGTTCGGGATATTAAAATATACTCCTTGCTCCTTCTTAAAGTTATTATTTTTGTGGGCTAAAATTTCTAACTTACCAAGCATTAAATCTGATTTATTAAAATCTCCATTTTTTACACAAAAAATAATTCTTTCAATTAATAATTGGTAATTAATATTATTTTTTGAAATAAATTCATTATTCATATTCAATCCATTTATCGACTTATCATTAACACTATTATTTGCATAACAGCCGAAAAAACTAGTACTTACCCATACGATTACTAGTAAAAAAATACGCATTCCATATCCCTTACAAGTATGATTTGAAATTAATTTTCGTAATAGCCATTCTCAAACAAAGGATCAAGTTGACCATTTTCCAACTTCCACGATGATACACTGAAATCATGCTCACCATCAGCATCAAATAAATCGACACCTTTACCATCCTCGGGATATTCAGGATAAATGTAAGCATTATCTCCATATTTTTTATAAAATTGACTACACCACATATATGGATTTACCACCCTAAAAGGGGGAATTTTTCCATCAATTTCAATGTATCCTTTTCCATTTGGCAAGTCATCAATGACATCATCTAAAATATCTTCTGCTTCTTCAGCACAGGTATCATTCAAAATTACATTATAAGGTTTTCCTTTAAGCACTGCCGCTTCAACTTTTGCTACTTTTTGTTTAATTTTATGAAATTTTTTTTCCGTGATATTTATTTTAAATATTTGAACAACTTCATAAATTAAATAAGAAGTTGTACTTGGCCTTTTATTTACGTATCCATTTGCATAAATTTTTTCATTTCCGTCTATCTCTTCTTCACCTTTTTTATATTCTATATCTCCCAACTCTTCTGTTGGGCCAAAACTAAAAAAGGCCTCCACAACATTATTTTTGGTTATGTAAAAGAAAGCATGGCCATAATCACTACCCTCCCCTTGCAAAATTTGAACTTTTTCAACTTTATTTTTTAAAATACCTACTTTGCGTTCAACAAAAGCTGTTTCTGCTAAATTTGCTTCAAATCCAACCAACAAAGAATAATTATCAATTTTAATTTCAGTTTCAGGCTTTCCTTCTTGTGTATCAACCATTTGACTCATTTAATTATTATCCTTTAAAAAATCTTCAGCATCTTGACCAACCAAAATTCTTAATTTTTCCTTCTGCTGAGTAAAAATACGTTTTGTCATTGCGTTAATGTCACTTATTCCAGCCAAGTATTCTCCATTTGGTTTTACAATCACATATTTTTCATTTGGCATTATTTTTTGAGTATGATCTATGACCTTAATTTGTTGACTGAAGCTTTTCAGTTCATTTGGCAAGGTTGTGATTGGAACATTTACTTGTTGAGGCCCCACAAACTTATGCTGCCCTGCCTTCACCTCAAACTTACCGCTAGTAGTAGGCAATACACCCGCACTACTAATTTCAATCTGACTACCACCAGCAACTAAAACAATTTTTTTGCTTGCTTTGATTTCAACTTTATCTTCCGTGGAAATAATTTGAATACCTTTTCGTGCAATCAGATCCGCCCCATCTCCTTGGGCTTGGATTTCAACTTTGCCTTTGCCTGCATACGCGCGTAAACCTTCTTGTGCTGCAAATAGACTGATCTTGCTTTGTGCATGGGCAATCAAGGATTTTTGACTGCTGATATTGATGCTATCGCCTGCACTTTGGCTGATCTGTCCATCTGCTGAAAGATGAATATCCTCCTGACTACTCACAGCAATGGAGTTTGGTGCAGATAAAATCATTAAGGCTTGTTTAAAGGCATCGGCTTTTTCTTTACTGCCTTTTTCGATTTGGCCAAGGAAGTTTTTCAGATTATCTAAGACTTCAAGCGGGTCAGTTTGCTGGTTTTTCGCCACTTCACTTAAGGCTTTACTGCTGTGTAAGTTGGCTTCGATTTGTTCTTTCGCCGCTTGTGCGTCGAGGTGCATTGCTGCTGCTTGTTGTTGTGGGTGTGTGCTGACAAGGAGCCCCTGTCCTGCACGTACTGCGCCCCACTGGTCGGTTCTCAGTTCAAAGCCTTCGCCTCTTCCCTCACTTTCTGCGGTTTCTTTGGGATGACTGAGGTTACCGAGGTTGAGCTGAGTGGCACCATAGGTGCTTTGTAATTGTGTCGAGATTTGTCCAGTCGTGTCATCAAAGCGCAGTTGTCCAAAACCTTCACCTTGGACTTCCTTACTTTTTATTCCAGCCAATTTTTTGGTGTCAGGTAGTTTGCCTTTACTATCAAATTGGGTTGGACTGCGCTGTGCTTCATGTATGCGCCCCACCACAAATGGTCGGTCGATATTGCCGTCAAAGAAATCAATGACCACGATTTCATTAATACGTGGTAAGAAACGTGCACCATAGCCTTCACCGGCCCATGGGGTAAGCACATCTACCCATGCAGAATCCGTATCATTGTCATTACTACCTGCACCGCCATCATGGCTGTGGTCATCTCCACGGGTAAATAAAAAGCGGACTTTGATACGCCCCCATTCATCGACATGTATTTCTTCACCACTTGGCCCGACAACTTTAGCCCGTTGCGGATGGGTGCTTGGACGGTGTTCGAGTGGGTTATATTCAGGAACCGTCGCAATATTGCGGCGTTGTAATGTGAGCTGATTGGCCTGACGCTCGGCCTGTTCATGGATGGGTTTAATCTTCCACTGACTTTGTTCAATCAGTTGATTGACCTGTTCAGTGAGATCTTTGGGTAAGTTATTTTGGTTATAGAATTTCTTTTCTGTGATTAAAAATTGTTTGTCTGCACCACTGTGTTGATCGATTTCTGGGTGTTCATTCAATTCAAACCAATAACCGACTTGTGTATCACGCACGGTCGATTGTGCATTGAATTTTTTCGATTGTAGCTCGTGGTAGCGCGTAAGGTTTTGCTTCAATTTTTCAATTTGGCTGTTGGATGAAGCAGTGGCTTGATCTTCACCTTTTAAATCTTGCATCCATGCAGGGCTGACATGCCATGCTTGTTCTAGACTTAAGCTGGCATTGTCTTGGCTTTGGC
>NZ_VPAF01000009.1:0-125759 GCF_013419345.1 Acinetobacter sp. YH12086 | reverse complement strand
CCGAACTCAGAAGTGAAACCTCTTAGCGCTGATGGTAGTGTGGGGTTACCCATGTGAGAGTAAGTCATCGCCAGCTCATTATTCGAAACACCCCCTGATACGTCAGGGGGTGTTTTTTTATGTGCGGGAAAAGATATAGTCTGAAATCATTCATAGAATAATTATAAACTCTTGATGTACAGAAAATTTTATCCGAACTACTTACTGTTAAATTTAGTCTTATCGCTGATTCTGATCGGTGTGGTCATGCATCCACAGCATTTGTTATTTAATTATTGGGTTGCAGGTTTGCATTGGTTTATAGGTATTGTGCTGATGCATATTTTTGATTATTCGATTGCCTATTTTTAAGCAGTTTTATATCAATCGAAATAAATTAAAATGTGGTAATTCAAACATCAAAATATAATCAGGCAGAACATAAAGCTGCGCGTGTGATGTCAGCATTGGTGGTCTTTGTAGTGGTTTGTTTGGTTTTATATGGATTGAATCTGACTCAATTTTATATCGAATATGCTTTTATCGCAGGGTTTTCTTCAGGGAATATGAGTGGTTACTATACTCCCTGAGACATTTATAGACTAAGCTTGATTGAGCTGTCGTCTTGCATGCTTTAATGCTGTTCTTAACCCTTCTTCTAACGTTGGATGATAGAAAGGCTTATCCAAAATTTCATGTATGCTTAGTTCTTCTGAAATCATCCAAGCTAATAAATGTGCCAAATGTTCAGCTTCCGCGCAGAATAGCTCAGCTCCTAATAGTTTATGGCTGATTGTATCCACATATACTTCAGTAGCCCCTTTGTTTTTAGCAGCAACAATCGCACGACCTTGTTTTTCATAAGAAACAAAACCAATGACAAATTCTGTGTTTTTATCTTGTAGTTGCTTATAGCTTTGCCCAATGGTTGCCATTTGTGGTGTAGAAAATAAGATGCCTAGAGGTGTTAGCGTCTTGATGGGTTTAATTTGTGGAAAGTTTAAACAGTTTTGTACTGCAAACTTACCTTCATGAGCTGCTTCATGTTGGATAGGGGTACTGGTATGTGCATCGCCGACAATAAAAATAGGATAATCTGCAAGTTGCTTTGTATGTGGGTTAATTGGCAAATTTTTAATATCTTTAAATTCCGCACTTACACGTTCTAAACCTAATGTATTTAATAATGTACGTCTGCCAGTTGCAGCTAAGACATAGTCAACTTGTAGCGACTTTTGTACGTTTTCTTCAGTATAGGTTAAATGAACTAGATCGCTTTCAATAGCATAATGTTCAGGTAAAATTTCAAACTTTAGCTTTAACTCTTTACTTAATTCTTCCTGTGCGAGCTTTTGCAATATAGGGCTACTCAGTGAGCCAATTTTTCGACTACGTGCAAAAACTGTGGTGTTTACATTGAGGCGTGTTAAAGCCTGCGCTAATTCCAAAGCGATGACGCCACTTCCAATAACTGCGACTGATTTAGGGAGTTGTTCTAATTCAAATATCTGATCTGATGTAATTAATTTATCGCCTAATATTTGTTTTTGTTCAGCATCTATAGCAGGAGTTGTACCTACAGCAAGGATAAATGACTTGGCTTTAAATGTTTGGTTGTTTACTTGAATGGTATTTGAATCAATAAATTCAGCTTTACCTGAAATTTTATGTTGGCTTGGCCAACTTTCAACATCTTTTAACGTGGCTCTTGTAAAACGATCACGTAAGGTTTGAACATGTTGCATGACGCTAGAGGTATCAATTTCACTTTTGACATCTAGTCCTAAATTATCTGCATGTCTTATTTCGTACATACGGTTGGCAGTAGAGATAAGTATTTTACTTGGCATACAACCAACGCGTGCACAGGTAGTATCCCAAGGCCCATCATTAATGATAAGAAGATTTTGTGTTTTTTTAATTGCTTCTTTATAGGCTGAAATGCCTGCTGTTCCTGCACCGATAATGATGATGTCATACATTTGGATATGCTTCATTTCATGAGTTTAGATCTAATATATAAAAAAACCCTCAGTATAGAGGGTTTAATTGCATTTTTTTACACTTAAAATTTAATACCAGAAGGTAATGTTAAACTTGTACTTACAGTTCCTGCATTATTAGTAGATGAACCTTTGAATGTTATTCCATTAATAGCATGTTCAAAACTAAGAGTACCACTTGTAGCTTGTTTAAATTTCAAAATGTTCGTCCCTGTTAATTTAATGCTTCCAGTAAATGTCTGGCTATTTAAACTAGAGGCTTCATTCTCAACTCGAGTCCCATCGATTGTTGTGATGCTAGGTAAAATTAGTTCTTGTTCACCCGAAGCTTTCACACGATAACTTGCTGAACTTGTGGTACCTGGTGTTGAGTTTAATACGAATGAAATTGGTTCTGCAAAAGGAATATTTGGGTTATCGTTAATTAATACATTAAATCCTGATCCAGATTGAATATTGTATAAATCTCCATCGAGAGAAGAGAGATCTTTGTAAATACTAATTGCACCTGTTGTAACTTCACGTTCAATATCTTCACCAGTTGACGGATCCGTAACTATTGCTGTTGTGGTAATTTTATAGTCGCTTGTATTGCCATTTATTAAAACAAACCTTTTTTGTTGAGTTTGTTGTATTCCCCAAGACTGTTGAAATGGATAAGCAAATGCACCAGTAATTGTTACATCATGGAAATTTTTATCTCCATTTTCATTTTCAAATACGTAAATGCGAGTATTGGATTCATATTCTTCTAAGTTTGGTGTCACTTCATCATGTTGTAATTTGATGTTTTTTAGATCATTAGCTGTAATATCGAAATCCCAGTTGTCATAACCCGGTAAGATATTTTTAATATCTTCGCCAATAAAAACATAACATGCTCTATAGTCAGTTTTACTTAAATAGAAACATTTATCTCTGTAGTGATAAGTATTTTTATATGAGTTTAAGTTTATTTTTCTAATATCTAAACTTAATTGTAATGGGCCTTGCGCAAATGTATCCATTGAATGATCAATATAGCCTTTTGCTGTTGATGCATCGTTAGGATCATAATTACCGAATAAATATTGCCCTTCACGTTTTAGAATATCTAACTGTGCTTTTGCAATTTCAGTTGGGGTTGTTGTACCACCATTGTTATTATTATTGTTTTGATTAGAAGAATCTGTTCCTTCGTTATTAAAATATCCATCACTACCACCACCACCACAAGCTGTAAGTATAGTGGCTAAAGTAAGTACAAGTGTCCCTTGAACGAATTTCATGAAGTACCCCAAAATAGTTATTTATGTATAGAAAAAGTTATATTGCGTAAAGATACCACACATAAAAAATGGCGCAAATAGCGCCATCTTTATATTCGTCATTTTATAGTGCAGTCCCGACACTTACACCAACGGTTGGACGTACATTCATAGAATTACACCCTGTTAGCAACAACGTTGTAAATAAAACGGTAAACACGAATTTAGTCATTGAGCAAACCTTGAGCCTGAGCTTGATTAAAAAGAGCTGTCGAACGTGAACCACTACGACAAATCATCAAAATGGGTTTAGGAAGCTCATTATAATATTTGGCAAATTCTTTCACGTCTGTTTGAGAAATTTTACCGCTTTGCACAGGTTGATACACAACACTCACATGAGACTTTTCCGCAATGCCTCGTAACTGTAAAACAGTCACTTCATTGCCCGCCTCATTATCTGGTCGATTCACAATTACAGATTTAAATTTAAGTTGTTTGAGTAAACTTGAAAACTTATCTGTGGTCATTTGTCCAGAGACACTTAAATTTGCATTTAAGGGCTGACTGTTATTATCAGCAAATGTGGGTGCCGAAAAGATGCATGTTGCGATCAATAAAGCTTTTTGAATGAAAGCCTTAGTCATCCAAAAGATCCATCTGTTTTGCTAGTTGATATAGATTATTTGAACGGTTACCTGTACGGCAGAACATTAGAACAGGCTTTGGCAATTCATTAAAATGATTCGCAAAGTTACGGACATCTAGCTCAGAAATTTGACCCGCAACAACCGGTTGATGAACATAGTCTAAACCAGCGCTACGTGCTGCTTCTTCAATTTGAGCACTGGTTGGTTGCTCCGGACCACCTTCCATGTCAGGGCGGTTATTGATAATCGATTTAAAGCCTTTTTCAACCACTTGCACTACATGTTCTGGGCCGATTTGACCTGCAAAACCAACATTTTCGCTCATTGAGTCACTCCATAATTTAATTCATAGATTTATGCTTTATGATAGCATTAAGCACAAACTTGAGCAGAATGTTCTTAAATTTTTATAAGCGATTACAACCATAAAATAACGCAATGGAGCGCGTATGCACGCCTATACAGTCGAACCACTGTATGTCAAAAGCGGACAAGATGTTATAGCTGCTGACTTTTATCGTCCAAAATCTGTTGAAAAACCTGCAGTCATTCTCATAGCACATGGTTTAGCGGCATTACGCCAATTTAAATTAGTGCAATATGCAAAGCGCTTTGTACAAGCGGGCTATGCTGTTGTGTTGTTTGATTATCGCTATTGGGGGGGCAGCACAGGGCGTCCGAGAGAGTTGGTGAATCTTAAAGCTCAACTTGAAGATTGGCGGACTATGATCGATCATTTACAGCAGCGTAAATCGATTGATTCAAGGCGCATTGTATTATGGGGAACATCGCTGAGTGGTGGCTATGTACTTAGTTTGGCGGCAGAGCTTAAAAATATTAAAGCGGTGATGGTACAAGTCCCATTTGTCGACGGCGCTGAAAGTGCAAAATTATATCCCTTACAGCAATTACCCAAAGCATTAAAATTATCAAGTCAGGACTATATGGGCTCAAAAGTTGGGATGAGCCCAACGACTTTGCCTGTAGTCGATCCACATCGATTGTGTTTTTTACAGTCTGAAGACAGTTATGCGGGCTATTTATCGATTGTCAATCCTGATTTTTATTGGAGTGGCGAAATTCCGGCTCGGGCCTTTTTTAAGTTAATCCGTTATCGCCCAATATTGGAAGTCCGGAAAATTAGCATACCAGTACTTTTTATTGCAGCCAAAGAAGATAGTTTGATTCCCATCGAATCAAGCCGAGAAACTGCGACCAATATTGCACCGTATGTGCAGTATTATGAGTGGGAAATGCAACATTTTGATATTTATCATGGGCAATGGTTTGAAAAAGCCATGGCAACCCAATTAGAATTTTTACATCAACATGTTGGAGTCAGCTAAATGATCGTTGTATGTCCTGAATGTGGTGCAAAAAACCGTGTACCTGAAGAAAAACTCGAAGTTGGACCTGCATGTGGTCAATGTCATCAAGCATTGATTCCACTGGCGCCCATCGAGTTGAATGAAAAGAACTTTGCCAACTTTATTAGCAATAGTGATTTACCTGTGCTGATTGATTTATGGGCTGAATGGTGTGGCCCATGTAAGATGATGGCGCCACACTTTGCACAAGTTGCAAAATCAAATCCGAAGGTGGTTTTTGCCAAAATTGATACCGAAGCAAACCCTCGATTGAGCGGTGCATTTAATGTTCGTAGTATTCCTACACTGGTTTTGATGAATAAAACCAACGAAATTGCTAGAATAAGTGGTGCAATGCGTGCTGGTGAGTTACAACAATGGCTCAACCAGCAGTTAAATCTACCTCAATAAATGTCAGCGCCAGGAGCTAAAGTGTCAGAAACTCATGTAAAACCTGAAGGAACGCTTTCCCTACAAACCATCGCGATGCCTGCAGACACCAACTGGAGTGGTGATGTTTTCGGTGGTTGGATCGTGTCACAAATGGACTTGGCCGGTGCAATTCACGCAGAGCGTTTCAGTCAAGGACGCTGTGCAACGATTTCAATTAACCAAATGACCTTCCTCGTTCCTGTGAAAGTCGGGGATGTCATCAGTGTATATACCAAAATTTTAAAAGTGGGTAATACCTCTATCCAAATGCAGATTGAAGTTTGGGATAGCCATGACAGCTCACGTGATCCAATTCGCGTAACCGAAGGTGTGTTTACATTTGTCGCTGTGGATGTGAAAGGTGCTAAGCGTCAAATTCCTGCGGATGCAAAAGCTAAATTTGCTGCAGATCAAGCTTAATTAAAGTTAGACGCAATAAAAAAGCCGCTCAATCGAGTGGCTTTTTTATGAATAGTGACCAAGAAATTAGAACATCGTGTTTGAATTGGCACTGGTTTCAGGAATGCTTTGTTGCACATCCCAATGTTCAACAATTTTGCCATTTTCAACACGGAATATATCAATAATGGCTTCTCCACGGTCTTTATTATTTTGCGTAGAGTGCACATGTAAATAGACCAAATCACCTTCGGCAGCGGCACGTTTGATCTGGTTTTTTGCATCAGGATTTTGTTTAAAATACTCGGTAAAATAATCGACAAAAGGCGCTTTGCCATCAGGTACATGCGGATTATGTTGAATATATTGATTGCCAATATATCGGTCAGCATATGTCTTAACCTGATGTTTAAGAAAGACACCTTCATAAAAATCGATGACGATTTTCTTATTTTCCGCCGCTTGGCTGGTTTGAATATTGCTTTCAGCCGCTTGATTTGGAGTCGCTGGCGTTGCAGGAATAGTACTTTGACATGCAGTTAAAAACACCGCCATGCTGATGAATGAAAGGGGAATGATTTTTTTCATAAAGTGCTCAATATATTTGTGTCGTGCAAGCATATTGAGCGGAATTACGGCGTATAAATAGTAAAAAACAGTCTTGATTTTGCTGAAATTTAGTAAAACTTATACTTACCTAAAAGTAAGTTTTATTTACATTTATTTATTTTTCAGAGCGGATTTTGCCACCCACGCCCAAAGCATTTCACATTGAATCGGTGCTTCACCAGATTCATCGGTGACTAAGACCTGTACTAAGGTTTCACCTTTTTCTGTACTTTGCATTTGTCGTTGCTGTTCGGGTGTAAGCGTTGCGATGGCTGTCATCCCACCTTGGGATGGACGTTTAAAATCAACTTTCAGACTTTTAATTAGGACAATGGCGCTATCAGGGACGTTCATTGCTGTGACAAAACCTGTGGCTGTTTCTGCGATCAGCGCCATGGCACAGGCATGTACTTGCCCGATATGGTTTTGCATCGCCTTATAATTGGCGATGCTCACCTCAACACGCTCAGGGCTGACATGTTGATATTGGATTTTAGCTGTTCCAACCATGGGCACGACACGACCAAAAGCTCGACTGAGCAAACGACTCTGAAGACCTTTCGGTAATTTAGATGATGCGTTTACGATTTTATGTAGGCGGTTTGGTCGTGTCATGTCGTCCTCTATGGCAAATGTAATGCCTTAGTCTTTAAAGTTATTAAATTGAAGCGGCACACCAAACTGTTGCTCTTTTAAGAACGCCATCACTTGTTGCAAAGTGTCACGTTTCTTGTCAGTCACACGAATTTTGTCGCCTTGAATAGAAGATTGCACTTTAATGCCGCTTTCTTTAATGGCTTTATTGATTTTTTTTGCAGTATCAGAGTCAAGACCGTCTTTCAGTTTGATCACTTGAATGACGTTTTTACCAGAAGCCGTCATTTTTTGTGGATCGAGTGCTTGAATGTCAACTTTACGTTTGAAGAAATGATTTTCGAGCATGGTATACACTTGTTCACATTGGAAATCGCTTTCTGTTGAGATTTTGATTTCCTTATTTTTCTCATTTAACTCAATTGAAACGTCATGACCGCGGAAGTCAAAACGCGTCGCAATTTCTTTTTGCGTGTTTTGAACTGCATGATTTACTTCAAAAACTTCTAATTCGGAAACAATATCAAAAGAAGGCATAGATTAGACCTTTACAAAGGGAAAGAATATCTGAGATGCTAGGGATGTTTTCTTCATTTGCCAAGTGTTGTTTACATCAAAAGGAGTGCGCAATGATCCGTAAACAAGAAATTACAACATTTGAGTTCCCAGAAGACTCGATTATCTGGGATGTTCGCGATGCTAGTGCTTATGCTGAGGCACATGTGAAAGGTGCGGTTAACCGACCGATCAACGCATTGTCATCAGATGCACTGACTCAGGTGTCAACGGATCAACCCATTTACATTTTATGTGGTGGCGGAAGTAAAGCTCCACGTGCAGCAGAGTTACTAGAGGGTTTTGACAGCTCACGTGAATATGTAATCTTAATGGGCGGCACGCGTGCTGCTCGTGATGCCGGTCTTCCTTTGGAACAAGGGAAATGAGATCGAATCAAAAAAAGCGCCGAAAGGCGCTTTTTTATTGCAGGTTATTTTTTTGAGGTGGAGATGACGGCATCTGACCCTGAAAATAAGGCTTCTTAGTTTTTTGTTTGGCTTTGGCGCGTCGTATAAAACGTGCTGCATGAATTTTATCGAGTAGCTGTGTTGGAATAGGGCAGGCTTCTTTTAAGACCAGCGCGGCAATGATTTCACTACAGAGCGGGGCATACAGGAAACCTTTAGAACCGAGTCCACTACAGCTATAAATTTGCTGATCTTCATGGACTGCACCAATTACTGGGAAAAAGTCTTTTGTCTGTGCGCGAATTGCTGCACGTCCTTGCCATTGCTCAATCGGTGCTAAGGTTTTGGCAAAGTCGGGGAATACACTGTGGATAAGTTCATAGTTATGCACATGATCTTCTGTGAGAACGTCGGTGTCATCACGGCCGGGATAAAATGACGCGCCCATAATCATCTGTTCGGCATCCAGTTGCATACAATAGCCCCCATAACTATAGGCGGTATGCATATCCATTTGTTGAGCTGGATTGTTCAACCAACTGACTTGTCCACGAATGGCACGCAGTTCTGGATAATCTGTTTGTAGCTGCATACTGTCACGTGCCGCACAGAGAATGACATGCTCGGCAGATGGAAGCTGCTGATCCATTGTAAATAGCGCAACGCCATTTTGTTGTTGCTCAATGCGTTGAATATCTGCTTGTAACAATTCAATGTGTGGATGTGCCAAGATTTGGTCACGAAGCTGATGTGGACTGACTGCGCCTGCTTGTTTTAAGAGCAAGGTTGGATATGTTGAGGCTAATTGATTTAGCGTGCCTTCTTCAGCAGCTAATACCTCTGAAGGATAAGCTTGAGCTAAATCTAGATGTTCTGCTTTATTTTTTAAAATAGATTGGTGAATCTGTAAGGGACGAAATGCCTTGAAGTATTGATAATGCTTGAGCGCATATAACCAACTCAAGGTCATTAGATGCTCAGCACTTTGTTCAATTGGACAGAGTTTAGGGTTGAGTAGGGCAAGAGGATTACCCGATCCACCGCTGAGTGGTGCTGATTTCTCGTAAATACGCACTTGATGCCCGCGTTGAGCAAATGCCCAAGCACAGCTCAAACCAGCTATGCCAGCGCCAATAATCGCGATTTGACGGGGCTTATGACCTACAGTGATTTCAGAATTTTTTTTTTCGTCTAAAGTGGGTATGTCAGCAACTACGGATTGATCATCTAACTTTTCAGGCGCGAGCCAAAAAGCTTTGAGCATTTCACGCTTATGAGCAAAGCCACGAGGTCGTGTAATGGTAATACCATGCTCACGTAAGCCGCGTTTCAGTACACCTGCCACACTAAATGAGGAGAAGGTCGTCCCAATGTCTGATAGACGCACGATATTTTTGAGTACGTTTTCTTCCCACATGTCAGGATTACAGGCGGGTGCAAAACCGTCCAAGAACCATGCATTGACCGTAGCAGTTTTTGCCATGACGGGAAAAACGTCATGTGCATCGCCTAACCAAAGATCAATTGAAAAACGTTCTTCTGGAAAATTGAGTCGATGACATCCCGCAATGAGTTCAGGATATTGCGCAATCAGTTGCTGTGCCAAAGGTTGTAATTCAGGCCATGCATTTAATGCACGAATGAGGTCTGCTTTAGATAAAGGGAATTTTTCTACAGAAATAGCATGCAGATGACTGTGATTATCTGGACGAACCTGTTGCCATAATTGCCACAGAGCTAAAATATTTAAGCCTGTACCAAAACCTGTTTCGCCGACACTGAAATATTCAAAATTAGTCAGTGCCGCAAGGCGAGTGTCGAGGTCATTCCCTTTTAAAAACACATGACGTGTTTCGAGCAGGCCGTTGTCCTTCGAAAAATACACATCACCAAACTGTTTAGACACTGGAATATCAATGCCATCGATCATTTGCCAATCGAGATCGGCAGTCTGAATTGCACCTGACAAAACTCAAGCAACCTTTAAATTGAAGTAGAAAAACGAATTACCATTGACGACGACGTTTGGTATAGACGTAACTGGCCAATAAGAAACCTAAAATCACGCCAACACCAAGCGTGGTCCCACCATATAAAAACATCTGCGCACTACGTTCACTTTGTAGCACTTGTACTTGTACGCCCAAGCTATCATTTTTAAGTTGTAATTCTTGGTTTTGCGCCAAGGCTTCAAGGTTAGCTTTTTCTAACTGTTGTAAGCGTACAGATTGGTCTTTGACCATTGCTTTGACTTTGGCATCTTGTAGCGCTTTATTTTTTGCCAATTGTTCAATGGTCAATGGATTCGCATCTTGAGGTTGACCATTGGGATTGACGGTTGCCGCCACTTTAATGATGCCCGGTTTATTGGCAGGAATGGTATGCGGCACAGGATTGGGAGGAGGTGTTGCAGTCGTTGCTTGAGCAGCAGGGGCTACAGCAGGTGCAGGAGCCGGTTCTTCAGCCCATGCAGTTGAACAAATTAAAGATAAGCCCAGTAAACTAGAAACAACGACGCGCATGAACCTTATCCTTTAGGAAATGCTTTGTTAAATGGTTTGACATCAATTTGGCCATAAACCCCTTCTTTGAGGAAAGGTTCATCTGCCAACCATTGGTCTAGGGCTTCACGACTATCAAAATCGACAATGATCGTACTGCCATAAAAACCAGCTTGCGGGTTTGCCGGATCTTTAGGCATCGCACCTGCAACAATCAGACGACCTTCATCATCAAGTTTTTGTAGACGTTCAAGATGTTGAGGACGAACCGCAAGGCGCTTTTCCACTGTACCTTCATTATCTGTACAGCTTACGACGAATAATGGCATGACTTTTCCTGATTTTTGACCAAATGGATTATTCTGAGGTCTTAAAGTATTTACGCAATACAATAAACTGAATAATGATAAAGGAAAACATCACGATCATGTCACCAAAAGCAGTGAATTCACCCCAATATTTTCCGTCTGCAAACAAATAAGCGAAAAAGGTGTGTAAACATGACATCACCACGAACATTGCAGCCCATGCATAGTTCAATCGTTTCCAACCGACAGCGGTTAAATTTAAGACTGGACCAAATAAACGTTCGATGAGTGGTTTCTTATCTTTACTAAATAGTGGAGAAAGTAAAAACGCCCCTGCGAAAACTAAGTTCAGTAAAACGGCTTTTAAACGAATATAAAAATCATCGCTTAGCATCAGGGTAATACCACCAAATATCACGGTCATGAACAACACAATCCATTGTTGTTTATCTAGACGGAATTTTTGCATGACAAACAATGCACCATAAACCACAAGCATGGAAATGATGAGACCTGATGTTGCCACAAGAATGTTATTGTTATCGACACCCCCAGCAGAACCAATCAATTGTAATAATGGGTGCTGCGTATCTTTTGGATCTACAGTTTTATATAAATAAAAGAAAATAATGAGTGGCACAAAGTCTAAAAGTGCTTTCATGTTAGAGTATCTAAATCTGATCAAATAAATGACATAGTATAGAGATGCAAGGCGTAGATTTACATACACACAGTAATATTTCTGATGGTACTTTGTCACCAGAGGCTCTGGTGCAGGCCGCAAGTGCTATTGGAATTCATACGCTGGCTTTGACTGATCACGATACGATGGACGGATTGTTGGCTGCAGAGCAGGTTGCGCATGAATTAAAGCTGCAATTAATCTCTGGTGTGGAGATTTCTAGCCAGTGGTCGAGACCTGCGACCAAAAAAAGTTATGGTGTGCATATCGTCGCTTTAAATATGCAAAATCCTGCGCCCATACAAGCCTTATTGATGGATCAAAAGCGTATTCGAGCGGAACGTGCTCGGCAGATTTGTGACTTACTGATACCGTTAATTGGTCAAGATATTTATAGCGATGTGATTGCCAAGGTCGACCAGATTCCAGATCGGGTAACACGTACCCATATTGCCAAAACTTTGGTGGAAAAGGGGGTAGTTTCACGTCCACAACAAGCTTTTGATAAATATATTAAAGAAGGCAAAAAAGCTTTTGTAAAATTTGAAGGTCCAAGTCTTGTTGAGACCATTGAGGTGATTCATGCCAGTGGTGGCTTTGCAGTGTTAGCGCATCCAACGCGTTATGATTTATCTGCGACCAATATTCGTTATTTGATTGAAATCTTTGCTGAAGCGGGCGGTGATGCAGTGGAATTACCACCGGCAATTGAGCCATTATCGACTCGTCAAATGGTGGATCGTATGATTGCTGCCTTTAACTTGAAAGTTTCTGTTGGCAGTGATTTTCATGGTGACAATATGCCATGGATTAAACTTGGCAACATCCCTCGAGTGAAAGAGGGGCAAGTTGGAATTTGGGAGAGCTTTGCTTAAAGCTTTGCGCGATGATTGCTCTCACTTACATATCTTCGATATACCAAAAAAGTGTACGACAAAGCTATGTAAGCGAGGGTTTAGACCCATTGATCAATTACAGTAAATTGTGATCTTTGGCTTGAATCGGTGGTGGGGTGGGTTTTCCTAAAGTCCCCAGTAATTCAATTTCAATAGTACGCACCATCGAGTCCAATGGAAGGTCATTACTTTGTGTACCAAAGGGCTCTTCAATCTCTGAACTCAGCGCATCTAAGCCTAAAAAGGTATAGGCCAAAATCCCCACTAAAAGGGGAGTCGCTAGACCTAAAGTAGACCCCAAGCTAAAGGGTAAGACAAAACAGAAAAAATAAACGGTTCGATTCAGCAAGACCGAATAAGCAAACGGTAATGGCGTAGTGGCAATACGGTCACAGCCGGTTTGTACGGTACTGAGTTCCATCACATGCTGATTCATCTGGGTATAAATAATATCTGAAATTTCACCATCTTTGAGCGCCTGCATCAGCTCCCATTGAATCAAACTCAATGTGTACTGCGGTGCATTGGCTTGTTGGTATAACTGAGTGATGGCATTCGCGCTCATGCCGCTGGTTTCAACTAGTTCAGTGGGGTTGGCGGTTTGATGGCGGAGTCGGTCACGCAAAACATTGGCAAACACAATCACATGTTGGATCACACGTTCACGACGGCCTTGACTGAGTAAACGGCAGTCACGGTCAAAATGGCGTGCATTGGCAATCAAAATGCCCCATAAACGCCGAGCTTCCCACCAACGGTCATAGCAGGCTGAGTTTTTAAAGCCTAAGAAAATCGACAGCACGACACCAATTAGGGTAAAGCCGACCAAAGGAAATTCGGTAAAATGAAAGATATCGACATAGGATAAGCCGCCCACAATGGCAGACAGCAACATAACGATCCCGAGCGGCGGTAAAACCTTAGGTAAAATCGTTCCTCGCCAAGAAAATAGCAGTTTAAAAATACTCGGTTGGTCACGGACGATCATGTTCGAATGATAATTTCTAGTTTTAAAAAATTATGATGATCTTCGGGTTTGCTCAAGCACTTGTCAATAACTGTTTCATGCAGATAAGTGTGCTTGGAGCAAGCCATGTTCAGCAAAGGAAAAACTCCCTTCTGTGGAGATAATGCAATGATCGATCAGTTGAATTTCTACCAGCTGACAAGCCTGCTGAATGAGTCGAGTCAATTCCAGATCGGCAGCAGAGGGTTCTGCACGACCGAAAGGATGATTATGTGCAATGACGATACTGCTGGCGTGTTCAGAAATGGCATAACGCAGCAGTTGATTGATGGAAATTTCACAGGTATTGAGGCTGCCATAAAAAAGTTTTTTAAAGTTTATTTTTCTTAAATGCGCATCTAGACAAAGCACGCCAAAGACTTCTTGACGTTCCGATAAAAATTCAAAGCGAAGAAAATTTTGTAATTGTTCAGAATGTTGCAATTCTAAGGCTTCATTTTGAAAATGCTGACTCACATAGCGTTTTCCGAGTTCTTTTACCGCCATGAGCTGAGCATATTTACTGTTTCCAATGCCATGAAACTGGCGTAAATCCTCAAGTGACGCATTCATTAGCGCTTGCAACTGACCAAAATGTTGGATCAGGAGTCGTGCGAGTTCGACAGCAGAGTGCTGCTGGGAACCAGAGCGTAGGAAAATAGCCAGTAGCTCAGCATCGGATAAACTTTGTGCGCCTTGTTGAATCAGGCGCTCACGTGGGCGCTCTTGTTCAGGCCAATTTTTAATTGAATTATTCATTATTCTTAGACTTTTTTATTATCAGTCAATCGGCTTTTTCACAGCAGATTGTTGGGTCAGTGCATATTTAATGCTATTGTGAGCGCCACTGCAACAGATAGGTAGCCTGTTCGTGAGCTTTGATTTAAGTGTAATGCCCACAAAAAATATTCTTTTAGGTGTCACTGGTGGTATCGCAGCCTATAAAAGTGCCATTCTTGTCCGTCGGTTAAAAGATGCCGGATTTGATGTGCGCGTGGTGATGACTCAAGGTGCGCAAGCCTTTGTGACCCCGCTAACGTTTCAGGCGCTTTCAGGCAACCCTGTACATACCGAATTACTCAATCCTGAAGCAGAAGCGGGCATGGGGCATATTGAATTGGCACGTTGGGCTGATTTGGTGTTGGTTGCTCCTGCAAGTTGCGACACGCTGGCAAAATTTGCGGCGGGTTTAGCAGATGATCTTCTTTCGACACTTTATCTTGCTACAAAAGCACCCGTCTGGGTTGCCCCAGCAATGAATCAGCAAATGTGGGCAGCCAAAGCGACACAGCGTAATTTAAATACACTGGTTGAAGATGGCGTACATGTGATAATGCCCGATGCCGGTTCTCAAGCATGTGGAGATGTGGGCTTAGGACGCATGCCTGAGCCAGAAGATTTGGCAGATCAAGTGGCGGCCTATTTTCATCAAGCACAGCGAGCCATTGCTGAAAAATTTGGCATGCTTGCTGGCAAACATGTGGCGATTACAGCTGGTCCTACACGTGAGTCGATAGATCCTGTACGTTATATTTCCAACCATAGCACAGGTAAAATGGGGTTCGCACTGGCAGCGGCTTGTTATGCGGCTGGGGCTAAAGTAACGCTGATCGCAGGACCCGTAAGTTTAGATACACCAAATGGTGTACGACGGATTAATGTGCAGTCTGCAATTAAAATGTTAGAGACCAGTCTGCAAATGTTAGATGAAGGCTGTGATATTTTTATCGCAACAGCAGCTGTTGCCGATTATCGCGTGGCAGAAGTTGCAGAGCATAAAATCAAAAAAGCTGGTGATGAACTCAATGTAGCATTAATTAAAAACCCAGATATCGTTGCAACAATTGCGCAGCAGTCAAAACGTCCATTTATGGTTGGATTTGCTGCCGAGACACGCAATGTCGAGGAGTATGCCGCAGGCAAACTTGTGGCGAAAAAACTCGATATGATCGCTTGCAATGATGTCTCACGTAAAGATATTGGTTTTGCTTCTGATGAAAACGCCATGACCGTGTTCTTCGCAGATCAATATCAAATGGAAAAGCGTGATTTAGAGAAAGCGTCAAAACAAGAAATTGCACAGCAATTGGTGGAAGCCATACATGATGCGCTACATCATGAGCCTGAAACGGACGATGAATAATTTCAGTTGATTCCTCAAAATCCCCGCAATGTTCGGGGATTTTTTATGGCGCTTTTATGATGTTTTGTTTAAGGCTCTATATTGGATAAATTACGATGGGTTCAGTTTCATGTTGAAAATTTGAAGGCTAGGAAACCACTACCAAAATGGTCATTTTCAACAAAAATATGTCAGCAAAAGACCAAGGCTGTCAGTGTTTTAAAACATCAAAAATGCAATTTAAGTGATTGATATCAAAATTAAATATAAAATTGAGAAATCTTGATAATTTGGCTTGTACTGTGTGTTTTATTAGCTATTATGAAGCAAACAATGAGGAATGTTTGGATCGGAATTTGTGATCGGTCTGACTTTTTCATCAAGAATAAATGCATCATGGGGGATGCAATATGTTTCGATGGCTCACCATTTTTTTACTGTTAAGTTTGGCTGGTTGTAGTTATTTTGTCTCGACAGATGAATTATCTCGGCAGATTGAGCAGCAGATGCAGCACGAGTTTGATCAGAATCCAGATTATCGGCAGTACCATTTACGGATTCAAAATATAAAAGTATTAGAACGTAAGGGATTAAGTTTTAAGGCTCAGGCGACGTTGCAATACGATGGTCAGCCTTATACTGTTTTGGTCGATATTTACAAAGATTTGCAAGGTTATGCATGGAAAATAGATGAAGAACAATTTGCCTTCATTGACGAAGCTGAAATCGCAAAATATCAGGCGCAGTTAGATCAAGAGTTGAATCATTTGGTTGAGGAATTGGAACAGCCAACCGAGGAGGTTGAGCCTGTTACATCGGCGCCTGAGAGCTATGTGGGTTTGCGTGAGGAAGAAGATCCATCCGATTATCAATGGACTGGCTATGATGATGAACCTTTTCCCAAAGGGAACATTACGGTCAATAGTCATTGAGCAATGATGTGACTGTTTAGATGATTTAGCTGAGTTGTGACGATGTTGCTAAACACGTAATTTGTGAAGCTTGACAAATAAAAAAGCCCGCAAAGTAGTGGGCTTTTACTTTTAGAAGATTAATCTTCTAAAACGACTTTAGGATGATCACGTAAATAGTCTTCTGTACGTTGCATTGCATCCTTAATATTTTGGATGGCATTTTCCACATCGGCAAAGGTTTTGGCATTGCCACCACTTAAAGCCTGACGCCATTTTCGAGCACCCGGCAGGTTCTGGAATAAACCTAAAATATGACGGGTAATGATAGAAAGCGGCGCACCTTCTTCCATACGTTTAGCAATATATGGCAGCATCTGATCAATAATATCGAAACGGTTGGGTAATTCGAGATCCCAAAGCTGACCGATCTCAGCCAATAAGTACGGGTTGTGATAAGCCTCACGGCCAATCATCACGCCATCAACATGTTGTAAATGTTGCTGTGTTTCAGCAAAGGTTTTCACCCCGCCATTAATTTCGATCAATAAATTTGGACGTTCTTGTTTCAGACGATAAACATCTTCATAACGTAAAGGTGGCACATCACGGTTTTCTTTTGGCGACAAACCTTGCAGCAGGGCAATACGAGCATGCACGATAAAATTGTTACAGCCAGTCTTTGCAACCGTATCAACAAAATGCAGCATTTCTTCATAAGACTGCATGTCATCAATCCCGATGCGGTGTTTCACAGTCACTGGAATATCAACAGCATTTCGCATTTCAGTAATACATTCTGCCACCAAATCAGGCTCTGCCATCAAGCATGCGCCAATTTTATTGTTCTGAACGCGGTCACTTGGGCAGCCGACATTGAGGTTCACTTCATCATAGCCCCAGTCCTGTGCCATCTTGGTACAGGTCGCTAAATCTTTAGGATTTGAACCGCCAAGTTGTAACACAATCGGGTGTTCTTCGTTGTTATAGTCCAAATGACGATTGGCACCGCCAAATAAAATCGCACCTGTGGTGACCATCTCGGTGTAGAGAATCACATTGGGGTTAAACAAACGTGCAAAGAAACGATAGTCACGAGTCGTCCAATCCATCATTGGCGCAACACTAATTCGTGGTTGAAGTTTATTTTCAATGGGTTGGAGATCAGTCATTAAAAAAACACGCCTTAAAAGAACAAGATGGAAGAACGAAATGGAAAATGGTGAAAAAATTACAAAAGCAGTCCGAAATACGATGAAAAAAACCGCATTTCAAGACGCGCGCAATATTAGCATAAATTGTGGTTTGGGACATGGTCTTGCTAGCGTGACGAATTCAAGGTCAGGCTAGAAAGAGTCGGAAGTGTTGCTTAAGTAATTTAAATTTTTATGTGATTAATCTATAATTTTATAAACTTTATTGTATGGTTTCTCAGCAGATTTAACTGCCTGCCTTTATGTCTTTATTTTCCCAATATCTATTGCAACGCCAGTTTTGTATCTCGTTTGAATATCTAACGACGCAAAAACCGCATTGTGTCCCAACGACATTTGCAGGCTTTCCTGTGTGCATGACATTGGCTGACCGAGTACAAAGTGACACGGATATTGCTCCTTTAGAAGCAATGCAAGACTACCCTCAAAGCATTGAAAAAATTCTGCATTATTCGGGGAAAGGTCGAGATATCTCAGATTTTCAAACTTTTCTGAAAGATGCTCAGCAGCACGGGGTAGAGAATTTACTTTTGCTCAGTGGTGATAAACTCAAGCAGCATCAGGATGGGGCAAATGATCCGACTCTACGGAGCCGTTATTTAGAGTCTGTCAATCAAGTCATGGCAGCCAAAGACTATGGCGGGTTTTATTTAGGGGTAGCATTTAATCCTTTTAAATATGCAGAAGCAGAAAAGGATGCGCAGTATTTTAAACTGAATAAAAAAATTCAAGCTGGCGCTGACTATGTGATTACACAGTTGGGCTTTGACATGGATGTGTTGATTAGTTACCAACGCTACATGCAGCAATATTATCCACGTATACCTGTATTGGCTTGTGTCATGCCGCTGACATTTGCCCGTGCCCGTTTTATGGCCAAGCAAAAAGTTGCAGGCATCGTGCTTTCAGCAGATGTATTAAATTTTTTGCAACAAGAACAGCAAACTGATGTCATACAAGCTGAACAAAATGTCTATGACCGCTGTGCCTTACAAATATTAATGTGTCAGCATTTGGGCTATGCAGGGGTTCATTTATCGGCTTGCCATAAAGCAGAAGAACAAGAGAAGTTGCAAAAAGCAATTTTGCAATTTGCCACATTAACGTTTGCACAATGTTTAGCAAAATGGAAAATGCTTTGGCGCTCTAGTGTTGAGGTGAACTTCCAACCGACGGGCGCAAATAACCATAAGGCTCCAGTTGAACAGGTTTTGAAATATAAAAGTATGCATGTCATGCATGAGTTATTTTTTAGTTCAAAACTGGCCAAAGGGGCGGGATCTTATATTTTTTCGGCCAAATTATGGCAAAAACCGAAAGCCGATGCGGCCTTGCTGAAAACAGAATTTATTAGTAAACATGGCATTGTAGGCTGTGAAAGTTGTGGACAATGTCGTTTAGGCGAAACCTTATATATTTGTCCTGAAACCTGTCCCAAAGGATTAGCCAATGGACCCTGTGGTGGCTCCAACCTTGACCGCTGTGAGTTTGAAGACCGTGAGTGTATACACTCGGTCAAAGCGCGGTTGGCGAAAGCCGTCGGTCAAGAAAAAATGCTGAAGCAAGAGCTCATCCCTACCGTTGCAATTGAAACTCGGCACAGTAGTTCTTGGAAAAACTGGTTCGTTCCACCGACATCGCCACCAACAGAACATTAATTCACTTAAAGCATTATTCAGTCTGAAACTTTATAAATGTGAATCTTTCAGGCGCTAATCATTCTAAAAATCAGACGAATAGTCGTATAAAAAAATGAAAAAGATGAAATAAACAATTAAGATCAACAGCAGATGAAAATCAAAAATTAAAAATAGAAATGTGAAGAATTTGGGGAATACCACATGATGAAACAAACCTGCTTAGGATTAGCTTTAGTTTTTACATTGTCAGGCACAACAGGCTGTTCAGTTGTCATGGCAAGCAAGCAGCCAAACAAGAAAAATACCGAAATGATTCAACAAGGGCTATCTCGTAACTTGGTGATTGCTGAATTTGGCGCACCAATCACCTCTGAATATAAAAATGGCAAACGTTATGAAATTTATACCTTTACCCAAGGTTATTCGACTGCCAGTAAAGTCGGACGTGCATTTTGGCATGGTGCTGCAGATGTGGCGACCGTGGGGTTATGGGAACTTTTAGGAACACCTACCGAATCCGTTTTTAATGGAAAGAAAATGTCCTATGAATTGATTTTTGATGAAAATGATCTGTTAGAACGTTATACCTATCTCACACAAGATGAAACCAAATAGTTGAATACAGAGATATTTTGATTGCATGCCGGTAAACAATTGCGCTAAGTTCAAATGGTAGAAAAATAAACGAATTATCCATTGGAATTTAGCAGGCATGATGCTACTTGAAGAAATATTTAAAAGTAAAAAGTCGGAACATAACGACCAATTTAATTTACGCATTCATCGAGGTTTAAGTTGGCTGAAAAAGTCGATTGATCTTCAAGATGACCTCGATTTGCAATTTATCAGTTTGTGGGTGTCCTTCAACGCAATATATGCGCAAGACTTACAGATTGCGCAGGACAAGCAAAGCTTAAGGCAGTTTTTATATGTGATTTGCCAAAAGGATGCAGAGCATAAAATCAATAATATTTTATGGGAGCGTTTTAGTCAGCCGATACGGTTGTTTTTGGATAATCTCTATGTTTATCAGGGTTTTTGGGATTATCAAAATCAAAAAATTAGCCATGACGCATGCAAAGAGGGCTTGGCGCATGAAAAACAGAAAGTACTACGCGCGCTTAAAGAAAAAGATTCCGTTGATATTTTAATGGTGCTGTTCAATCGCATGTATACGCTACACAATCAAATGGTTCATGGCGGCGCGACCTATAAAAGTTCGGTCAATCGGAAACAGCTTCAAGATGGCTGCACAATACTGTCGGCACTCTTACCGGTGTTTATGGTGATTCTTTTGGAAAATGCAGAAACCTTAAATTTAGGCAAACCCTTTTATCCTGTGGTGCAGGTCAGTTAATTTCAAAAACATAAAGCCACAGTAATGTGGCTTTAGAGTAATGATCCATACATTTCATTGTGGATATTTTAGTTGACGCGCAGTATAGAGTTGATCGATCAAGACAAAAAATCCAGCAACAATGACTAAGGCAATCCCTGTCATGCAGGTGGTGGTCCAGCCGCCATGATGCCATGCAAATACGCCCAAAGCTGAGCCACATGCACCACCGACAAAATAAAAAGTCATGTAAATTGAATTAATTCGAGATCGTGCAATCGGGTTGAGTTGGAAAATAATATTTTGATTACAGCTATGCACCATTGCCAAACCGAGGTTGATTAGACCATAGCCCAAAATATAAAAGGCGAGGGAGCTTCCACCCATATACAGCAGTCCCCAACTGAGGGCTAAGATGCTACAACCGAGCCAGGTTAATTTTCGGTTGAAACCCAAATCCGCCCAACGCCCAATCCATTGTGTTGATAGGGCACCAAACACACCAACTAACGTTACAACACCGACCCAAACATCTGCCAAATGAAAAGGTGGCTCAGTCAGTAACATGGCAATGGTGGAAAACAGCATACTCATCGCAGCAAAGACACAGCCCCCAATCAGAGATCGGAAAATTAACAGTGGCTCATGTTTGAGTAATGCGCCCATGGATTGGAAAACTTGGCTGTAGGGCATCCGTGTGATGCTGACCACAGGCAGACGCTTTTTAAGTAAGACGGCTAATACCAACATCAAGAGAGCACTGAGGATGTAAATCGATTTCCAATGAAACAGATAGGACAATAAGCCAGAGAGACTGGTCGATAACAGAATGCCGACCAATAACCCACTCATTAAAAAGCCAACAACTGCCCCAATTTTTTCAGGTCGAATCGCAACCGTGACCAAAGGGATGAGGACCTGAGCAGCCACTGAAAATAGCCCGGTGATAATGGTTCCTGCCCAAAGCATGTATAGATTGGTTGAAAAAGCACAGAGGGCTAAACCGACAGTTGCACCAAGCATGAGCAGAGGAATAAATTTGGCTTTATTCACAATATCGCCAATCGGCACAATAAACAGTAGACCCAAAGCATAAGAAATTTGCGCAAAGGTGACGGTTAGCGCCACCTCTGATTGTGGAATTTGAAAGCTTTGTTGGATAGAAGCGACTAAAGGTTGGCAATAATAATTGGCACCCGCACATAAACCACATGCAGCAGCCATAAGCCACAACAAAGTTTTATCATGGCTAATGTCGATCGAGGCTTTCATAAATTTTCCAGATTTTGGGCGGAAGCGTATGCAAAGAATTTGCTGCCACGCTGTTGTGGTCACTATAAGGAAAATCAAACAGGTCTTAAAGTGTTTCTCTGTGAATAGTATCCAAGTAGGGGTTTAGGATTTCTTACTGAGACTGATCATCAAGACACCCAGCATATTCAGACCGCAACCGACCCATTGCCATAGGTTTAAATGTTCATTCAACAACGCGACAGCCAGTAAAATCGTTAAAATGGGCCCGATAGAGGCAATCATAGCCGATTGTGCAGCCCCAAGTCGGACGATACTTTGCATCATCAAAATGGTTGGAAGTACGGTAACCAATAGTCCGAGCGCTAAACCATACAGCCAGACATGACTCGGGAGTTGTTGAAGCAAAGCAATGGGCTGCGATGTTGCAAATAGAAAATGAATAATCGTCCCAACGCAGGCAATGCTCAGGGCTAGACCGGTAAAGTGTAAAGAACCAAACTTTTGCATGAGGCCAGGCGTGAGCAATAAGTAAATTGCAAATAGCACGGCGCTGGCAAAAACCAAACTACATCCGAGCCAAAAGTACTGATCATGTGGTGTGGCATTTTGTTCTTGTAGCATCACTAAAACTGTCCCGCCATAACTTAAAATCAGGGCAAGAATGGTTTTAAAACTTAGTGGCTTTTTGAATAAAACAGCGGAAGCCAGCACGGTTAATGTGGGATATAGGAAAAGTATAATTCGTTCAAGCGAAGCACTGATATACATCAAGCCACGGAAGTCGAGCCAGCTCGAAAAGTAATAGCCGATTAATCCTGAAATGAGTAAGAGCACCCAATCTTTTCGTTGAATCGTTTGATAAGAACGTCGACTCAGCCATGCAATGACCAAGAAAAACGGCAATGCACTCATCATGCGTAAAGCCATGAGGACTGTGGCATCGACAAGAGGAGAAAGTGCATAGGCTTGCTTAATAAAAATTGCTTTGGTACTAAACAAGAAGGCAGCAATCAGCGCAAAAATTGCACCGATGAAGTGCGGACTAAGGTTTCTTGACATAAGTTAAGGTGTGCCTAATAACGACTGAACGAATTCGACAGCATTGTTCCGATAAATTTGAACTGTCATTTTGATTATAAAAAATGCATCGTGTGAGTAAAAATGCAAAAAAAGAATAGTACTTATTCCTTTATGCATAAGGGATTGCTAGATCAAACATGAAAAACAGCGGAAGAAATGACCAATTTGGTTTTGACTTTTTTAATATCAACATGACTCGGGAGGTCAAATATATCAGGCTGAAACATTTAAGGTGAAAATTGCACATAAATGGTGCAATAGTGTTTTTTTGGGATAGAAAGTCAGTAGCGATATCATGATGCTAAATATTCAAAAAATTATTTTTTTAGCTAAAAACGTCAATTCTAAGTTAAGGCGAAGCATCAGGTGGGGAGAGCAAGATCTCAATAAACCCGAAACGTGCGCAAAAATCCATCGGATATTCAAGCTGACCGATTTGACGAGACTGTGGCAGAAAAAAGTCAGTTTTCAATGCAGGTCAGCACGTCAAAACTGTCAAATGAGTCAACGAGCTGATGCAGTCTGCATGAAAGAGTGGCTTTACCTGACTTAAGTCGATTTTTCACGACACGTTCAGGTCATTAGTTGTCGAATGAAAATGTCACAATGATCAACGCACTGAAACAATCAGCACTAAAATCAGCGAAATTATTTATGTTTTTGGTCTTAAGTAATATTAAAAAGTTATAAATAGGATAAAAATGAGTAATAAATCGACAAATAAAACTGAATAAATGAAATATCGCACTATTCTTTTCATGAATCATGAGTTCAAAATATGGGTATTTATTAAATAAATATTGGGTAGTATTTTAAAAAAGTTCAATTAGAATCCAAAAATTGTACAAAAACACATCCTGAGGGGAGACATCGCGGATTGCGATGTTTACTTAAGAAAAATTAGCTTGAGGAACGCTCATGCAGATCGGAATTCCAGCCGAAACTGTTGTCGGTGAAAATCGCGTCGCTGCGACGCCTGAAACAGTAAAGAAGTTGATCAGCGCTGGTCATAGCGTCGTTATTGAACGTGGAGCAGGGGTAAACGCTGCTTACATCGATAGTGCCTATGAACAAGTTGGTGCCAAAATTACGGATGATGCCTATACCGGTAGTCAAATGATTTTGAAAGTTCGTGCGCCTAAAGGTGACGAAATTCAAAAACTCACAGCGGGTACCACCGTTGTGGGGATGTTTGACCCTTACCGCAACACCGAACTTGACCAATTTGCGTCACAAAACGTGTCTGCATTTGCATTGGAACTTTTGCCACGAACCCTTTCTCGTGCGCAAAACATGGACGTACTTTCATCTCAAGCCAACCTTTCAGGTTATAAATCTGTGCTTTTGGCTGCGGCTGAATATCAACGTATGTTCCCAATGCTGATGACAGCAGCAGGTACAGTAAAACCTGCACGTGTTGTGATCATGGGCGTAGGTGTTGCAGGATTACAAGCCATTGCAACAGCGAAACGTTTAGGTGCCGTAGTTGAAGCAACTGACTTACGTCCTACAGCACGTGACCAAGTTGAATCTTTGGGTGGTAAATGGTTAGACGTACCAATGTCACCAGAAGAGCAACAAAAAGCAGCTGATGCTGCGAAAAATGGTTATGGCTGGATGCCGGGTGAAGACTACATTCGCGACCAAGCGATTATTGTTGATAAAGCCGTATCGAATGCTGACATCGTGATTACGACTGCATTATTGCCGGGTCGTGACGCACCACGTTTAATCAAAGCAGAAACTGTTGCCAAAATGAAACCAGGCTCAATCATTTTAGATATGGCGGTTGAAACAGGCGGGAACGTTGAAGGTTCTGTCTGCGGCGAAAATGTTGTGACTGCAAATGGTGTGAAAATTCTTGGTATTCCAAATATTCCTTCAACAGTTTCGACTGAAGCGTCGGCACTGTACGCACGTAACGTTTTGAATTTCATTGAAACCCTGTTTGATAGCGAAAAGAACTTCGCAATTAACCCTGAAGAAGAAATTCAAAAAGCACTACTTGTCACTCATGGCGGCCAAGTGCTGCTGAAACGTGGTTAAGGAGAATCATCATGGTTGAAACGATTACTATTTTTGTCTTGGCAATCTTTGTTGGTTACTACGTGGTTTGGGGGGTAACACCTGCGCTACACACACCATTAATGGCTGTAACCAATGCTTTGTCATCGATCATTATCGTTGGTGCGATGATTCAAACCGTTGGTATCCCAGGTATTGTGGATGCAAGCGTACAGTTCCAAAGCATTAACGTAGTGAGTATTTTAGGTGCAATTGCCGTTTTCCTTGCAAGTATCAACATTTTTGGTGGCTTTGCAGTGACTGCACGTATGCTTGAAATGTTCAAACCTAAGCAAAAGAAAAAAGAGGGTTAATCCATGGAATTCATTAAAGAATATGCGGATTGGTTCTATTTGATTGGTGCCGTTCTTTTTATCTTAACGTTGCGCGGTTTGTCTGGTCCAAAAACTGCGATTCAGGGTAACCGTTACGGCATGATCGCAATGGCGATTGCTGTAATCACCACATTCTTTGTCGCAGATCATCCCGTGATTTGGATGATTGTGGGTGCAATGGTGTTGGGTGCAGTCGTTGGTATTGCACGTGCAAAAACAGTTCCGATGACGCAAATGCCTGAAACTGTGGCACTGATGCACTCATTGGTCGGTTTGGCTGCGGTACTGATTGCGATCGCTGCGATTCTACACAACAACCTATTGACTGCGGCATTCGCGGAGAATGAAGCGGTATTAACAGCAGCGGGTGTAGAACATGCCCACATGAGCAAAGTTCATTTATTTGAATTGTTTGTAGGCTGTTTCGTTGGTGCGATTACATTCACAGCGTCGGTATTTGCTTACGGTAAATTGGCTGCGAAGAAATGGGCAAAAACCATTTCAGGTGGATGGGTAAAACCTGTTCAAGCCTTAATTTTCCTTGCGATGTTGGCGTGTGGTATCTACTTCTTTACCACAGGCAACATGAACGCATTCTGGGCAATGACTGTTCTTGCACTTGCATTTGGTTGGGTATGGATTGCACCTGTAGGCGGTGGTGATATGCCAGTGGTGGTATCGCTACTGAACTCATTCTCAGGCTGGGCTGCAGCAGGGATTGGTTTCACGCTTGAAAACAACATGCTGATTGTTGCAGGTTCACTGGTTGGTTCATCGGGTGCAATTCTGTCTTACATCATGTGTAAAGCCATGAACCGTTCAATCATCAACGTTTTGTTTGGTGGTGCAATGGGTGGTACAGCAGTAGCGGCGACAGATAATGGTGAAAAAGCACAGCGTAATCACCGTTCAGGTTCTGCAGACGATGCTGGCTTCTTGATGTCAAATGCGGACAGCGTGGTGATCGTACCGGGTTATGGTATGGCGCAAGGTCGTGCACAAAATGCCGTGAAGGAATTGTGTGAAATCTTAAAAGAGCAAGGTGTAAAAGTTCGTTTTGCGATTCACCCTGTGGCAGGTCGTATGCCGGGCCACATGAACGTACTTTTAGCTGAAGCTGACGTTGCATATGAAGACATTCTTGAAATGGACGAGATCAACTCAGACTTCCCAGCAACAGATGTAGTACTGGTGATTGGTGCGAATGACGTTGTGAACCCAGCGGCAAAAGACGATCCAAGTTCTCCAATTTACGGCATGCCAATCCTTGAAGCACATAAAGCACGTACCATTATGGTGATCAAACGCTCTATGGCTACAGGTTACGCAGGTCTAGATAATGACTTGTTCTATAACGATAAAACGATGATGATCTTCGGTGATGCGAAGAAAGTTGTGGAAGATATGACAAAAGCCATTAATGGCGGTGGTCATTAATCCATATTGCCAAAGTCCCGCTGTGATAAAGCGGGATTGAGGAAGATTTAAACCACCTTCGGGTGGTTTTTTGTTTTCTTCGCTTTTATTTTCTTGGCTTTTGATTAATGAATGCTTCACACTAAAAGTGCACAAATATTTAGCGCATCAGGTGCTTGAATCAAATTGATGCGTGTTTTGAAACCAAGGTACAGATCGATGAGCTGTTTTGTTCCATTAAATTCGATCTCAGTGATTCAAAATATTGTCGCGAACTGGTTTTGTGACGCAATGCATTGAAAAATAATTAATTGTCTGAAATTTGGTATTCTTTTTGCACAGCATGGTTATTCTTGGGGGAATAATCATGAAAAAAACATACTTGATGGCACTGTTTCTGAGTGTCCTGACATCGACTGCATGGGCAGTTGACCCGCAAATCGCCAGTAATATTCAAGAAATTCGTATCTCGCTCGACAGTATTTGGGTGGTAATGGGCGGTATCTTGGTGTTCTTTATGCAAGCCGGATTTGCCATGATCGAAAGTGGTTCAGTTCGCAGTAAAAATACCGTGAATGTACTCATGAAAAACTACATGGATGCCTGCTTGGGTGGTCTGGTGTTTTGGTTGGTGGGTTTTGGTCTGATGTTTGGGGTCAATACCACGGGCTGGTTTGGCTTCAGTTATTTTGCACCCGATCAACTGGATGATTGGCACTGGAACCTTCTATTTTTCCAAATGATGTTTGCTGCAACGGCAACCACTATTGCCAGTGGTGCAATGGCGGAGCGGATTCATTTTGTGGCTTATGTGGTGAGTGCGGCCGTTGTGTCAGGTCTGATTTATCCTGTCTTCGGTAGTTGGGCATGGGGCAGTTTATTTGGCGGAGACGGTTGGTTAAAAGCACTCGGGTTTATCGACTTTGCAGGTTCGACCGTGGTGCATTCTATGGGCGGCTGGGTGGCTTTAGCTGGCATCATCGTACTGGGCCCACGTTTGGGACGATTTAGACGCAATGGGCAAAGCCATTATTTACCGGGGCATAACTTACCTTTAGTGGCATTAGGTGGTTTTATTTTATGGTTAGCATGGTTTGGTTTTAATGCAGGCTCGACCATTAATGCCAATGTCAGCGTAGGACGTATTGCTTTAAATACGCATCTTGCTGCGTGTGCGGCAGCGGTTGCATATATGTTGCTCTGCCTCATTCGATCTAAAGCGATTTTGATCCGCAGTACGATCAATGCCTCACTGGGTGGCTTGGTTGCCATTACGGCAGGCTGTGCAACGATGTCTCCACTGTATGCGGTCATCACCGGTTTATGTGCAGGTGTCATGGTGACCTTCCTGCCAATGCTCATGGAAAAAATGAAACTGGATGATGTGGTGGATGCGGTGACGGTACATGGTTTCTGTGGCGCATGGGGAACATTGGCGGCAGGGATATTCCTTGAAAATAATATGTTTAATGGCGATGTCATCGCGATACAAGGGCTTGGGGTGATTGCAGCCTTTTTATGGGGTTTTGGCGTTGCGTTCATTGTATTTAAGGTCTTGGACAAATTGTTGGGTGGCTTACGGGTGAGTAAGCAACATGAACAACGGGGTTTGGACTATACCGAACATGCTGAATTGTCTTATCCCGAGTTTCAAAAAGATGTGACTTTTGAAACGGATGATATGACCAAGCGTCATTAACAGGAGTAAAGCAATGAGCACCGAACTGTTGAATTTGGCACAACGCCGCGAAGCTTTAGAAAAAGGCTTACAACAATTTATTCATGGGACGTTACTCGACAGTGCGCTACGGCACTGGGAGCAGCAGTACAGCATGAAACCGTCATTTGTCTTGAATCGCTTCTTAAATGATATCTGTACCACAGAGGAGCTTCGCTTTTATCGTAAAGATATGCTGAAGCAAGTTTTGTATGAGTTATCTACTTTAGAAAAGCAGGAACTGTTAAGGGTTGAAAAACCGCAGGAGCAGGTGCAAGAAGACGAGCTCATTGCAGAGACCATTAGCGAGGCCTTTTTAGGCTTTATCGAGTCAGTCATGCTGACGGTGAAATCTACAGATCAGGCTGATTTCACCCAAGATGTGATTGAGCAATTAGAAGAAATCGGGCTGGCAATTGCGGCAAATGCACATATTAATTCAGCGAATTTTGTCGAGTTTTTGCCCTTGACTAGTTATGCCAAAGTTTTAACGAGCATTTATGAAGTGTATTGTGACTTTTATGGCCCGATGCGTGCAGACCAAGTTTATGCACAAACCAAGCTGAAAATTAAAGCCAATTATCCTGAGGTGGATTTACATCAACTGCTTTAGTGCAGTGGTAAAACACCATGAAGCTGATCGTTCGTGGTGTATAAAATCAAGGGATAAAAAAAGCGACCTAATTAGGTCGCTTTTTTCTGGAAGCTTAAGCTACAGTTTCTGGAGCTGTACGCCATAAGCTTTCTAAATCATAGAATTTACGTGCTGTAGGTAACATCACATGTACCACTACAAAACCGAGATCAATCAGGATCCATTCTGCATCACGTTCACCTTCAACGCCAATCGGGCGGAATCCAGCTTTACGTGCTTCTTCTGCCACGTTGTCTGCAAGAGACTTAATGTGACGAGTTGAAGTACCGCTCGCAATTACAATCGCATCTGCGACATTGCTGATTGCTTTGATATCAAGTTCAACAATATCTTTGGCTTTTACATCTTCAAGTGCTTCACGTACAACAGCTAAACAAGCTTGTACATCTTTGATATTTGCGAGATCGTGAGAATTAGAAGCGCTGGGCGATGGTTCTAAATTCATAGAGGGTATGATTTCCTGACAATTTTACATGTTCTAATATAGCGGTTTTGTTGATGAATTTCAAATCAACACGTCATTGACCATTGGCTAAATGAGGGAAGTATTTGTCTTTCCACGCAAAAGAATGTGATGAGTTGCTTCGTGGTCGGTATTCAGCCGCGATGTAACCTGTATATTGGCTTTGATCTAACCATTTAAAAATCTCAGCAAATGGAATCTGCGCTGAGTCAGGTTCATGTCGCCCCGGACAGTCAGCAAACTGTATGTGACCGATATCCTGAATATTTTCTGCCAAAGTACTGAGAATATCTTCACCCATCATCGCCATGTGGTAGCAGTCATATTGCATCTTCAAAGTAGAGTGTTGTACAGCTTCAAGCATTTCCTGAGCTTGGGCAATATTTTGCACCAAAAAGCGCGGCATATCAGTGCCATTAATCATTTCAAATACCGGTTGAATATGATGTTCAGACAACATGTGGCACGCCAGTTTGAGGTTGCTCGACAAGGTATTTAAACATGGGAGCAGGTCAGCATCTTGTGGCTGTTTGCCGGCTAAAATATTGACACTTGGTACATTTAACGCAGTGGCATAGCGAATGCATTGTTCTAAGGCTTGATGAAATTGATTTTCACGCCCCGGAACTCCCGCAAGACCATCACCACCTTGCATCAAATCACCCGCAGGGACATTGATTAAACACAGGCTTAAATCATTGATGGTGAGTTGGGTTTGGATTTGCTCAATACTCAGCTCATACGGAAACTGAATTTCTACATGCTTAAAACCGTGTTCACGAGCCAAAGCAAAACGCTCTAACAACGGCACTTCGGTAAAAATCATGGATAAATTAACCGCGAGCTGTGTCATGTATATCGTCCTTGAAGCAATTCACTTCTAAAGTGGGAGTTGTTAGTTTTGTTCGACATGTTGAATGATGGTGGCTAAATCTTTTTCTGCAAAACCATTGTCCTGATGGGCTTTGAGTTGCGATAAAGCAAGGCTGGCAACAGGGATGCTTAATTCAAACTGGGCAGCCAGTTGGACTGCATTATTCAGGTCTTTAGATAAAGTTTGAACTTTCCATTGCACAGGCTCGAACTGATGCGTTGCCATGCGTGGGGTTAAAATCTGAAAAGGCTTTGAATCTGCAAAACCACCAGCAAGTGCTGGTGCTAATAAAGAGGTGTCTACACCTGATTTCTCGGCCAGTGCGACAGCTTCTGCGATTAACGTGCTATTGGCAGCGACGATTAGCTGATTACAAATTTTGGTGGCTTGACCTGTACCTGAGTCGCCCATGCGAGTAACACGTTGAGATAAAACATTGTAGATCAGACTCAAATCTTGAATCGTTTGAGCATCACCACCGGCAAAGATGACCAAGGTGCCTTGTTCAGCACCTGCTGTGCCCCCCGAAACAGGAGAGTCAATCCAAGTGACTTGTTTCAACTTTGCAGCATGAGCCAATTGATGGGTTTGATTCACAGAAAGACTCGAAAAATCGACAATAATTTGTCCTGCCGCTAAATGATTTTCGATGCTTGCATACACCGCGGCAACAGCAGCATCATCTGCGAGACAAGATAAAACCACAGGATAATGGGCAATCTTGTCCAATTGAAGCGCCGTCGCGCCAATCGCAACCAACTCATCACACGCAGCGGCAGTTCTGTTCCACACCGCAACTTCAAATCCTGCCTGAATGAGGCGCGTGGCCATGCGGCTACCCATCAGCCCCATACCTAGAAATGCAATTTTTGTATTACGATCAAACGCCATGTGCTGTACTCAATCTATCCTGTGTGACTATTTTACTTATATTGGCGTGGTAAAAACTGAACCTCTGGGTTCTTGTCTTTTTTACGTGCCAATTGGCTGTTTTTGCCGAGCAGTAATTTAAATTGCCAGATTTTTTCTAAGCGTAAAGACCGTTTTGGACTATGTTCCATGGCATCTAGCACTTGTTTTGCTGCTGCCAAAGCATCTGGAGAACGTTGTGATAATTCTTCGGCTAACTGCTGTGCCTGAAGCAAGGGCTGTTCATTTAAATGCGTCACTAAGCCAATATTCTTGGCATATTCTGCGTCAAAAATACGTGCTGTAAGGGTTAATTCCTTGGCTAAATCCAGTCCAATCACACCTTTCAGTGAGCGAGTTAAGCCCATGTCGGGTACTAAGCCCCAACGACTTTCCATAATCGACATTTGCGTTTTCGGGTGGGCAATACGGATATCGGCAGCCAAGGCAAGTTGCATGCCTGCACCAAAACAAAAGCCTTCAAGTGCGGCAATCACCGGCACAGGAAGTTGTTGCCAAATCAGAAAGGCTTTTTGAAATAAACTTTGACCGGGTTTTAATAGTTCCCATGCGGCGTAGGCACGATTTTTCGGATCATTGAGGTCAGCCAAATCAATGCCAGCACTAAATACATTGGCTTCACCCGTTAAAATGACACAGCGTAAGCTACGATCTTTTTTTAATTTTTCAGCAATGCTGACCAATTCTTTGAGCAATGCAAAGCTCATTGCATTACGTTTTTCTGGACGGTTTAAGTAAACCGTTGCAATGCCATTATTTTTTTCTACACGTAATAAAGCCATGGTAATTACTCTTGTTGTTTCTGCGCCCGAGCATAGCATGCACCCTGACAGGATACATGACAGTGCAGTCACAACAGAAGCTAGACGGCACTGACTTTAGTCGGACTGCGCTTAATTATTTTGTTTGGCTAAGATTTGTTGAGCTGCGTGTTCAACTTGCGCCATGACATTTTTTAACTCATCGAAACGGTTCAGGGTTTCTTGGACAAAAGCGTCATCCGCTTTACGGCGTTCCTTACGTAAGGTCGATACAAATTGCTCAAATTGACCTGAAACCTCTTGGAGGGTCGGAGCGCCCACATAGCGGGTTGCGCCATAAAGCCGATGTAGCACATGCTCTAATTGTGGAAAATCTTCATCTTCGATGAGCTGTGCCATTTCATGGATTTCTTGCTCAAAGCTATCGACGAGCATTTTCAGTAAATCGACTGCAAGATCTTCTTTATTCGCGGCCAACTGCAAGCTTTGCTGCCAATCTAAAATACTCGGCTCTAGGGCTTCAATCACCGAACTGCGCTCTAAAACCGGCACTTTCTTAAAGTTATCAGTAGTCCACTGGGTCAAGATTTGAATAATTTGATCCATTTGAATGGGCTTGGTGACATAGTCATCCATACCACTTTGCAGAAGCTTTTGTTTTTCATCAGAGAGCGCATGTGCCGTCAATGCAATAATTGGAAGGCGCTTATGATTTTCAAAAGTCGACTCAAGCGAACGAATGGCACGCGTGGTATCGACACCTGACATCACTGGCATTTGAATATCCATAAAGATGAGGTCAAAAGCCGTCAAACCTTGCTCTTGGCGAGCTTGAATGATTTCAATGGCTTCTTGTCCACTCAAAGCCTTGGTGGTTTTCACATTCAACTCAGAGAGCAGGGCTTCAAGCACAATCAGGTTTGGCAAATGGTCGTCGACAGCTAAAATGTGCAGACCTTGACCATTAAATTCTTCATGTTGCTCCTGATCAAACCAAGGCTCATTACTCAACAACTGAATCAGCGCTGTACGGCTGAGCGGTTGATGCAATGGACGTGCACGGTACTCGTTCAACATGTTTGGATCGAGCATCATTTGGTAGCCATAAACTGCTAAGTTACCGCTATAACGATGACGAATTTCTTTCAGTAAGGCTTCGGAGTCACCACTGTGATCGACGATCAACCAGGTATTTTCATTGGTTTTTAGCTGATTGAGTCGACTAAATAAATCAAGGATCGACTGCGTTTCAATATGTTCAACATCATAATTTTCTAAGTAATGACGCAGGACATTGGCGGTTGCTGGATGTGCTAAGTAGGAAACGACTTGTAGATTGCTAAATTGTGGATGCACAATTTCAATTTCTTCATCGACCACAAAGCGCGCAGTAAACCAGAAGGTTGAACCTTTTTCCGTTGGGGCACGTTCTTGGTTATCTTCAAAACCAATTTGTCCATGCATCAGGCTGACCAATTGTTTGGAGATGGCAAGGCCTAAACCTGTACCACCAAATTGGCGGGTCACAGATGCATCACCTTGCGAAAAGGATTCAAACAGTTTCTTACGGTCGGTACCGCTTAAGCCAATTCCACTGTCTTGGACACTAAAGTGCAGCAGACATTGACCGATGTCATCGTGCTCCATACGGACACGGACAATAATTTCACCATCTGGAGTGAATTTAATTGCATTTGAGATTAAGTTGGTCAAAATTTGCTTGAAGCGTAGGACATCACCAACCACAAATTTCGGCACATTGTCCGCATAGTAGAAGGTCATATCGATGTGTTTTTGTGCTGCCAATGGCGACAACATATCCATCACATCAAAGACGGCTTCTTCTAAGTCGAATTGCGCAGTTTCGAGTTCTAGTTTGCCTGCATCGATTTTCGAGAAATCAAGCACGTCATTAATTAAAGCCAATAAATGCGCAGAAGATTTACGAATCGTTTGTAGATATAAATTTTGTTCATTACTGAGGTTGCCTTGGCGCAGTAAAAGATGAATAAAGCCATCAATACTGTTCAGCGGTGTGCGCAGTTCATGGGAAATATTGGCCAAAAACACCGATTTTGATTGGTTGGCTTGAATTGCTTGGTCACGTGCTTGACGGTAGGTAATATTTTGCACTTCTAAAGTATCAAGCGTGCGTCTTAAGTCATCTTCCGTTTGTTCGGTATGTTCACGTAGCTCTAAGAAACTGAAATGTAAGCGTTTAACCACATTGGCTATATCACGCTGTAATAACCGGAGTTCTCCAGTACTGTTAATGATCATGTGCTGATCTAGAGTGTCGGCATTTAAACGTTGTAACTGCATGCGAATTTCGTACATTGGTGCGATCCAACGACGTGAATAAAAATTCAAACACAGCAAAAGTAATAAGAGCGTCAATAAACCCGTTGCAATCAACACGATTAACACGCGATAGCGGGCAATTTGCAGCGGTTGATTGTCCAGTTCAATGCTTAACCATGCTGGGGTCTGGGTTGAATCTGAAATTTTCAGGGCATAAATATGGTTACCCTGATGTGCAATCGGTCCAATAAAAGATGCTTTACTGTTTAAAGCAGGCCAAATATCTTGATCTTGAAAGCCAATGCTCAGGCGGTTGTTGCCTTTGAGATCTAAAATCGCGGCACGAATCAAATGTTTTTCGTTCAACATGCTTTGCATGGCATTACGAGCTTGATCAAACTGCCAAGGGTAATGATTCAGCAAATCAATCGCAGATTCTGACGTGGGTTGATAGCGTGTCAGAATCGCGACAGCCATTTGTTTTTGTTGTGCTTTGGCTGCATTGGAGGTTTCTGTTATTACCAACATCGCACCGACACAAGCCAAAATGGTGATCGGCACGAAAATAAGTGCAATCAACTGACCATAGGCATGATTTAAGTGTAGGCGTTTAAAAAGCTTTTTGTTGATATTTGACATGGTTTAAGCAGTTTATTCCTTATGCCCCGAATATTAGCATGGATTATTTAAAACTGATTGTGCTTTAATCACTTTCGCGAAAAAGCGAGGCAAATGGGTGCAGGCAAAGGCATTTTTTCATACAATAGGCGCACCTCGATATAGGTGTGAATAATGAGTAATACAACCCCTGATTTTCAAGCAGACGATTTTTTATTAGACCATTATGTCGGCAACACGCCGTTAGTGCGTTTACAGCGTCTGGCAAGTCATACTCAAGCAACAGTATTAGCCAAGTTAGAAGGCAATAACCCAGCGGGTTCGGTCAAAGATCGCCCTGCATATAACATGATTATGCAAGCGGAAAAGCGTGGTCAGATTAAACCGGGTGATACGTTGATTGAAGCGACGAGCGGAAACACAGGGATTGCTTTAGCTATGGTTGCAGCAATGCGTGGCTATAAAATGACCTTGATCATGCCTGCAAGTTCTAGCCAAGAGCGTAAAGATGCCATGCGTGCCTACGGCGCTGAACTGATCGAATCAGAAAACATGGAAGAAGCACGTGATCTTGCCCTTCAAATGGAAAAAGACGGCAAAGGTTTAGTCCTAAACCAGTTTGGTAACCCAGACAATGTGGAAGCACATTACCTTACTACTGGGCCTGAAATTTGGAAACAAACAGGCGGTAAAATTACACATTTCGTCAGCTCAATGGGAACCACTGGGACCATTATGGGGATTTCGAAATATTTAAAAGAACAAAATCCGGATATTCAAATTGTCGGTTTACAACCGTCTGAAGGCTCAAATATTGCTGGTATTCGCCGTTGGCCACAAGAATATCTTCCTACGATTTTTGACCCTTCACGTGTTGATCGCATTATGGATATTCCGCAAATTGAAGCGGAAAAAACGGCTCGTCGTTTAGCACGTACAGAAGGTATCAGTGCAGGTACATCATCGGGTGGTGCGGTATGGGCTTCAGTTAAATTGGCTGAAGAAAATCCGGATGCCGTGATTGTTTGCATCGTATGTGACCGTGGTGACCGCTACTTGTCTACTGGTCTATTCTCTGTTGTTGATCCTGAATAATTACAGTGGCCGATCGGCACTGGTGAGTACTTATGCGTTTACCTGTTTTAATTTTTGATATCGAAACACTGACAGATTTGAAGTCAGGTGCGCATTTGTATGGACTGGATCTGCCTGAGGTGGATCTAGATGCTGCGCTGACTAAACTGCGTCGCCAAGAGGCGGGCACGGATTTTCAGCGTTTGGCCTTGCATGAAATTGTCTGTATCTCTGGACTATGGATTGATGAAAAGGGCATGAAGTTGTTTTCATTTAGCCGTGAAGACAATAGCGAAGCTGAAATTTTAAAAAAATTCGTTTCTATTTTTGAAAAGCGTCATCCGACCTTGGTTAGTTGGAACGGTTCGCAGTTTGATTTGCCTGTAATTTTGTTCCGTGCCATGTATCACGGACTATCTGCACCAAGTTTGTTCGATCAGGGCGAGATTGATACGCAAAAGCGCTATAATAACTACCAGAATCGTTATCATCATCGTCATGTAGATTTGATGGATGTCATGGCCATGTTCCATGGTCGTCATTTTCAAAAACTTGATGATGCAGCACATTTACTTGGTTTCCCCGGTAAACGTGGTGATGGTGGCTACCATGTGCCTGAATATGTACGTGAACAACAGTGGACAGAACTGACCAGCTACTGTGAAGGCGATGTGCTCAATACATGGTTGATTTATTTACGCTGGCTGTTGCTGAAAGGACAGTTATTGTTAAATGATCATCAGCACTTGATTCAAAGTACGATTCAATATTTACAAACTCAGCCGCAACACGCTGACTTTTTATTGGTATGGCAGCAAACCTCGCAACGTACCGAATTCACCCAATCTGATTTCCCATCTTCCACACATTAGGTACGCATGAAACACAAAGCCAAACCCCAAAAAGCCCAACAACCCATTTATACATTTCAGGTTGAATCGCTTTCACATGAGGGGCGAGGCATAGCGCACTTTGGGACGCATCCAGATCATCCTGCAGAAAAACACGGTAAGAAAGTCTTTATCCGTTATGCCTTGCCGGGTGAAACAGTGCGTACGCGTATTACCAATGTCGTTAAGCGTCTTGAAGAAGCAGACAGTCTGGAATTGCTGAGTGAAGAGTCGTCTCTACGGGTAAAACCAGCCTGTCCACATTATGGGGTCTGTGGTGGTTGTAGCATGCAGCATATTCATCCCGACGAGCAAATTCGTTTAAAACAAGACGTTTTACAATCACATTTGCAACATTTTGCAGGGATACAACCTGATCAATGGTTAGCTCCGTTACGTTCATTGCGTGAAGATTACCGTCGCAAAGCGCGTATCGGTGTGCGTTACCTACCTGCAAAAGATAAGCTCGTGGTCGGCTTTCGTGAGAGCCAGTCAAATAAACTGACTTCGATTGACCGTTGTATGGTGTTGGATCGTGAGTTTGGCTCAATCACCACACTCAAACAATTGTTACAAAGTTTGCAAGGTAAAGCAGATATTGGGCATATGGAACTGGCCATGGGAGATCAAGAAATTGCCCTCCTGATTCGTCATACGGCGGAACTTTGCGCGGAAGATGTCAACCAATTAGTAAAATTTGCGTTACATAAAGAGTGGCAACTGTACTTACAACCTGAAGGGCCAGACAGCTTACATCGTGTGGATCATCCCGATGCACCGATGCGTCTGCACTATGGTCTAAGTGACTTTGCTGTGGAATTTGGCTTTAATCCTCAGGACTTCACACAAGTGAATTCCACGATTAATCCGCAAATGGTGAAACTGGCATGTGAATTGCTTCAGTTACAACAAGGTGAGCGAGTTCTAGATCTGTTTTGTGGTTTAGGAAACTTTTCTTTACCACTTGCTCAATGTGTGGGTTCAACGGGTCAAGTCGTTGCAGTTGAAGGGAGTGAAGAAATGGTTCAGCGTGGTGCAGAAAATGCACAAAACAATGGCCTTTCGCAACTGAAATTTTATTCACAAGATTTAACAAAAGATTTTTCGCATCATTCTTGGGCAAAACAAGGATTTGATGCATTATTGATAGACCCACCACGATCTGGTGCAGAAGAAATAATGCGTTATGTGCCCAAATTTGGTGCAAAAAGAATCGTTTATGTGTCATGTAATCCTGCAACACTAGCACGCGATGCTGGAATGCTGGTACAACAAGGCTACCGTTTGAAAAAAGCGGGTGTCATGGACATGTTTACCCATACAGGGCATGTCGAATCGATTGCTTTGTTCGAAAAAGAAAATCAGATAAACGATTAAAAGTTATGAAGCGTAGAAAACTAGGAGTAGGGTATGGTCACAGTACGTGAACAATTACCTGGACGTCTCAATGAGCTGTCTCAGGAAACGACTGTAGAACATGCCGAGCAAGCACAGCATGATTTAGCTGAATGGCTAGAGCGTGTGAGTGGCATGTTTGACGGGGCTCCTCTAAAGCAACTCGAAGAAGTTGCACATCTGACCTTACAGAATGAACTTGAAACAACGGTCAACCATCGCTCAAATACCTTCTATACGGGTATTGAAATGGCGGATATTCTTGCTCATCTGTATGCGGATGAAGATACGTTATCAGCAGCCATGCTGTATCGAAGTGTTCGTGAAGGCGTAACCAGTTTAGAAGAAGTCCAAAGCAAATTTGGCGATCAAGTGCATGCTTTGGTCAAAGGCACGCTTGCCATGGGTAAGTTGTCTGATTTGATTGAGCAAAATAAACGTCTAGAAGATCATTTTAATAATAACCAACGTGAACATTTGACCGGCATTTATAAAATGCTGATTTCGGTGACCGAAGATGTTCGTGTTGTATTAATCAAACTTTCTGAACGTACCTATGCATTACGTGAGTTGGCGCACTCAACCAAAGAGCGACAAGAGCGTGTCGCACGAGAAATTTTAACTATTTACTCGCCGCTCGCGCACCGTTTAGGGATTGCACAGCTCAAGTGGGAGCTTGAAGATCTTGCTTTCCGTTATCTAGCACCTGAACGCTATAAAGAAATTGCCTCTTTACTGAATGAAAAACGTTTAGAGCGTGAGCAATATATTCAGTTCGTGACAGAAAAGTTGCGTAAAGAACTATTAGATCATGGCATTGAGGCCGAGATTAATGGTCGGGTGAAACACATTTATTCGATTTATCGAAAAATGAAGAGTAAGAACCTGAGCTTTGATCAGCTTTATGACATTCGAGCAGTTCGCGTTTTGGTGGATAATGTACCTGAGTGTTATCACACACTGGGGATCGTTCATCAGATTTGGCGTCATATTCCGCATCAGTTCGATGATTATATTACTAACCCGAAAGCCAATGGCTATCGCTCACTGCATACGGCCGTGATTGCAGAGAACAAATCTTTAGAAGTGCAAATTCGTACGCATAATATGCACGAAGAAGCTGAACTCGGGGTGTGTTCGCACTTTAACTATAAAGAAGGTTCTAAAACCACAGATTATTCATTTAATCATCGCTTACATTCTTTACGTGCAGTGCTTGAACATTATCAAGAACGAAATGATGCTAGCGCCCATAAAGAAGATGAGGCTTCTGAAAACTTCGAACAAATCCAAGAGTTTGAAGATTTTGAGAAAATCTATGTGTTCAGTCGTGATGGTGATATCAAAGAATTACCACGCGGTTCGACCGTGCTTGACTTTGCCTATCATGTGCATACTGAAGTGGGCAACAAATGCTATGCAGCACGGGTGAACCAACGTTATGTACCTTTAACCTATACCCTAAAAACTGGGGAACAGGTCGAGATTTTAACCAAGAAAGATCGTGAGCCTAACCGAGATTGGTTGGTAAACTCGCTGGGTTATATCAAGACGGCTCGTGCACGTGATAAGTTGCGTCATTGGTTCCGTCAGCAAGACCGTAGTAAAAACTTGGAAGTGGGACGTGAGATTCTTAATAAAGAATTGTCACGTTTGGCGATTCACCCGAAAAGTATCGATTTGAATGATTACTGCAATCATTTTAATGTGAAATTGGGTGAAGATATATTGATTGGCTTGGTGAGTGGTGACATTAGCTTGCATGCCTTAATCAATCAGGTTAACCGTCATATGCACCTCGATCAGGATGAGCCTGAACTGGTGTTAAAACCAACCTTGAACCCACGTGCAAGTCATACGCTTTCGGCGCATGGTATTTTGATTGATGGTTTGGACAATGTAGAACTACACATTGCTCAGTGTTGTCAGCCTGTGCATGGTGAATCGATTGCTGGTTATATCACCCTGAATCGTGGCGTAAGTATCCATAAGGTCGCATGTCCGGATTATATCCGTATGATTGGGCAAGAGCCTGAACGTGCGGTTGAAGCGGATTGGGAAATGCAGCCAACTCGTGGTCAAAGTGTGCAAATCGTGGTGGAAGCTTATGACCGTCGTGGTTTGCTTAAAGATCTGACTCAGGTGATTTTCTCAGACCAAATCAATATTCGTCAGGTGAATACGATTTCCGAAAGTGATGGTATTGCCAATATGAAACTGTTGATTGAAGTAAAGGGCTTGGCGCAGTTGTCGAAACTGTTGGCACGTCTAGAACAACAACCGGGCATTATCAGCGCACGTCGATTGGTACAAGGTAGCTAAAAATAAAGCTGTATAAAAAACCCGCTGCGTGCGGGTTTTTTATTATATTGGGGGAGAGAAATTATAAAATTGAATGCTTATGCTACCTTCAGAGCTTTTTGAAAAGCGTCGACAGAATCTAACACAAGCCATTGACCATTGGGTTGCAACAGGCCCCTTTAAAAATGGTAAAGCTGTGTGTGAACATTTTGGCTTAGCGGTTCCTTTAATTTCCCAATTATTAAATAGTCATCGGCAGATTGGAGAGAAATTTGCACGTGAATTAGAGTCACAATTGGGACTCATTAAGGGAAGTTTAGATAATGAGGTTCAGTTTATAGAACAAGACAAGTGCACTGAGGAGCAAGCAAGCTTGGTCCTTTTTGAAATGCAGGTGGTTGAGACACAGGCATTTTCTTTAAAACCGATTTCAAATGATTCATCTCAATATTCAGCATTATTTAAAAACACTCAAGACCTGTATTTGATTCGCATCACAGCATCGTATTATGCCCCTGTATTACAAGAGGGTTGGCTTGTGGTCTGTGATGAACGGCGAGAGGTAGAGAGATCGGATCTAGCCTGTGTATATTTGCGAAATGGCTTAAATTTAATTTTAAACGTGATACAGCAAACAGATGATACGTGGCAATTTGCAAGTCTAGACCAAAAACGACAGGTGGAATTCCTGCAATCCGATATTGAAAAATTAGATTCTATTATTGCGATTTTGCCTAGCTCATTTATTTAAGGTAGTCGCATAAAAAAACCCATCCGAAGATGGGTTTTGATCTGAACTATAAGTCGAAAAGCTTAAGGAATCTCTTCTTCTTCAAATTCAGGCTTCACTTGTACAATGAAGTCTTGACGGTTCAGGCCACGCCATAACGCGAAGGCTGTACCAATGTAGATTGATGAATATGTACCCACAAATACACCAACAAACATTGCAACAGAGAACCATTTCAGACCATCACCGCCCAGTACCATCATCGCTACAACAACCAGTAACAGTGTCATAGAGGTGTGAATGGTACGGCGAAGTGTTTCAGTCAAAGCACTGTTCACAACTTCAAGAGGTTCAGCACCGCGAATCTTACGGAAGTTTTCACGAATACGGTCAGATACAACGATGTTATCGTTGAGCGAGAAACCAATAATCGCGAGTAGCGCAGCCAAAACTGTTAAGTCAAACGGCCACTGCATCATGGCAAAGATACCAATGGTCACCACGATATCGTGGAATAAAGACAGTACAGCACCCATCGCAAGTTTGAATTCAAAGCGAATAGTGACATAAACCAACATGAGCAGTAGGGCAAGACCTACAGCGCCAGCAGAACGCACGTAGAGTTCATTACCGACTTGACCGCCAACCACATCAACTTTATGTACTTCTGCTTTATTGCCCGGCAATTGAGCAGCAGTCGTAATGGCTTTGGTTAGGTCTTCAGCTTCAATGTCTTTTTGAACTGGCATACGAACCATCAGGTCGCGGTCAGATCCTAAGGTTTGTACCACTGGGTCTTTAAAACCAGCTTTTGTCAGCGCTGAGCTCACATCGGTAGATTTTACTGGTTGACTATAGTTCAACTCTGCTGCCACACCGCCAGTAAAGTCCAAACCGAGGTTTAGACCTTTGGTGCAAATAAAAAAGATACTTGCGAGCGTTAAAATAATCGATATCAAGGCTGCCGGTTTGGCAATCTTCATAAACGGAATAATGCGCTCGTTGTCAGGACGGCCGTATTGTTTCGGTTGAGTATTTTCAGTCATCTTAGATCTCCTAAATGCTCAACTTCTTCAGGTTACGTTTTTTACCATAAATGATTTGTACGATTGCACGTGTCACAGTAATTGCTGTGAACATTGAGCAGACAATACCAATCATTAGGGTAACCGCGAAGCCTTTAATTGGGCCTGTACCAATTGCGAACAGAATGAAAGCCACTAAGAATGTGGTTAAGTTGGAGTCAAAGATGGTGTTATACGCACGATCATAACCCGCAACAATCGCCTGTTTCGGCGAGGCACCCCATTTAATTTCCTCTCGTATCCGCTCACAGATCAGTACGTTGGCATCGACCGCCATACCAATGGTAATTACGATACCTGCAATACCCGGAAGGGTGAGGGACGCGCCAATCCAAGACATGATGGTTAAAATCATGGCAAGGTTAACCACGAGAGCAAAGTTGGCAATCAAACCGAACACACGGAAGAAGACCACCATCCAAATCGCAACCAATAAGAAACCGATTTGAGTTGATAATACGCCTTTGTCGATGTTTTCTTGACCGAGACTCGGACCAATCACACGTTCTTCAACAAAGTACATTGGCGCTGCTAATGCACCTGCACGTAACATCAATGCAAGTTCAGACGCTTCTTGAGGTGAATCTAGACCAGTAATACGGAACTGGGAACCCAATACGGCTTGAATCGTTGCCGCATTGATGACCACAGATTCGGTATAAGGTGTACGAACTTCAGTTTGTGTGCCTGTTGTAGGATCTGCAACATAACTAATTTTTTGTTTGTTCTCGATGAACAGAACAGCCATTCGTTTGCCTACAGCATTACGAGTGGCTTCAGACATCAACTTACCGCCCGCAGTATCCAAAGTAATATTTACTTCAGCACCACCTGTATCTTGGCTAAAGCCTGAAGACGCGTTTTGTACACGTTCACCCGTTAAGATACGGTTACGGTTAAGCAATAATTGACGACCGCTGTCCAAAGATTCATAAGCAAAAGCTTCGGTACCCGGCGGTAATGAGCCTTTTGCTTGACCTGTGTATGGATCGATATATTGATCGTTTAAGTCAGAAACTAAGCGGAACTCAAGGTTTGCAGTACGACCAAGTACACGTTTTGCTTCAGCAGTATCTTGTACACCCGGTAATTCAACCACAATACGGTTGCTACCTTGGGTTTGCACCAATGCTTCAGCTACACCTAACTCGTTAATACGGTTACGTAAAGTCGTTAAGTTTTGGTTAACAGCATAAGACTGAATTTCTTGTTTACGTGTATCTGTGTAGCTTAAACGTAGTGTTGAACCTTCAGTTGTTGCAACCGCTTGTTGAGTATATTCATTGCCGTTACGACGAAGGAAATCCATAGCTGCAGAACGGTCATCATTATTTGCAAATTGCATCGTAATGGTGTTGTTGTTCAAAGATAAGCTATTGAATTTTAATTTATTGTCACGAAGTTGGCGACGTAAGTCAGCCGCGGACGTTTCCATACGTTGTGAAATGGCTTTGTCCATATCCACTTCAAGTAGGAAATGTACACCACCACGTAAATCCAGACCCAGCTTCATTGGTTTAGCACCAATTTTTTGTAGCCATTCTGGCGTAGTAGGCGCAAGGTTCAGTGCGACGACATAATTTTCACCGAGCCCACGACGCAGTGCTTCTTTCGCTTTTAATTGTTGTTCGCTCGAATCAACACGTAATAAAGCGGCATTATTGGTGAAGCTATTGTCATGGCTGGCAATATTTTCAGATTTTAAAATCTGCTCTGCTTTTTGTACGATGCTTTGGTCAATCTGGGTACCGGCTTTGGCACCTGAAATTTGAACAGCAGGTTCATCAGGATACAAACTTGGCAGGGCATATAATGTACTGATGACTAGTACCACTAGAATCAGTAGATATTTCCATGCTGGGTAACGCATTCGTTTTCTTCTTAAAATGAAAAAAGCCGTGCGGGTGCACGACTTATTTTTTGATTAAAGGTTATTTAGAGTGCCTTCAGGCAGAACTGAAATCACACTTGCGCGTTGTACTTTTACTTCTACGCCACGGTTCAGTTCAACAACTGCAAAATCACCTTCGATTTTTGTGATTTTACCCATTAAACCGCCCGCAAAAACAACTTCACTACCAACACCTAGGCTTTCAATTAGTGCACGATGTTCTTTTGCACGTTTTGATTGAGGGCGCCAGATCAAGAAGTAGAAGATTGCGACAAATACCGCAATCATCAACAGGTTTGCCATCATGCTTGGTTGCTGTGCAGCTTCACCTGCCGCGTGAGCAGTAGAAATAAAAAGGCTCATTTCATTTTCCTAAACTAAAAAAACTGGTTATCAATACTTTGATAAATAAATTGGACTTGTTCAGCAATTTACCTTGTCTTTTTCTTCAGCGCAAATGCTGAAAGAATTAATCTTGAGGACAAGGTGGCACTTCCATGCCGCGACGACGATAAAAGTCTTCAACAAACTCATCAAAAGTGCCATGATCGAGAGCATCACGCATCGCTTCAGTCAGACGCAGGTAATAACGTAAGTTATGAATAGTACCGAGCATCGAACCGAGCATTTCGCCGCATTTCTCAAGATGGAAGAGATAAGATTTGGTGAAATTTGTACAGGTATAACAGTCGCAATGTGGGTCAAGCGGACTTTGATCATGACGATATTTGGCATTGCGAATACGCACTAAACCGTCGGTCACAAAATAATGACCATTACGTGCATTTCGAGTTGGCATCACACAGTCAAACATATCGACACCGCGACGAACCGCTTCTACGATATCTTCTGGTTTACCGACACCCATCAAGTAACGTGGTTTATCTGCAGGCATTTTCTCTGGAAGATAATCCAATACTTTGATCATTTCTTCTTTAGGTTCGCCAACAGACAAGCCGCCAATGGCATAACCATCAAAATCAATTTCTTTCAGACCATTTAAAGATTCATCACGTAAATCTTCATACATGCCGCCTTGGATAATACCAAATAGTGCATTACGGTTTTTCAGCACGTCATGATGTTGAGTCTTACAACGTTTCGCCCAACGTAATGAAAGCTGCAGTGATTTTTGCGCTTCTTCATGTGTCGCAGGATAAGGCGTACATTCATCAAAAATCATCACGATGTCTGAATTCAGCGTGTGCTGAATATCCATCGAAATTTCAGGAGATAAAAAGACTTTAGAGCCATCAATCGGAGAGCGGAAAGTCACGCCCTCTTCTTTAATTTTGCGCATAGCGCCAAGACTGAAGACTTGGAAACCGCCTGAATCTGTCAAAATCGGGTTATTCCATTTCATGAATTGGTGTAAACCACCATGTTCACGAATGACATCTAGGCCTGGGCGAAGATATAAATGGAAGGTATTGCCCAAAATAACTTGGGATTTAATTTCTTTAATGTCACGTGGGAGCATGCCTTTTACAGTACCGTAAGTACCGACAGGCATGAACATAGGTGTTTCAACAACACCATGTTCAAGGGTTAAACGGCCGCGACGAGCACGGCCCGATTGCGCCAATTTTTCAAACTTCATACAAGGTCCAGATCAAGGCGAAAAAACAGTTCGCTGATGGTAAGAGTGCTAAAAGTGCTCTATTTTCCTTGATTCTGCGGTTAAACGCTAGCTTTGTCGGGTGTTAAGTCTGTAAATTTATAGATCGCATCTTGTGACAGGGCTTCATCTGAACTCTTGGCATTAAAATAAAACTGGTTAATTCGCTGCAAAATTTCTTCTTTATCCATCGCAAACGTACCTTTCGGGTCCGATGTCATGGCTACGATGCTGTCAATGAGCTTTTGAATATAGGGGTTCGTGGTTGCATAACTTTTTTCTAAGCTTAAAAGATAGACTTCATTGGCTACATGTAAATAGTTATAAGGTTGTATTTCAACGATTTGAGCCAAATCAATCAGCAGGTCTTTATCATACTGAGACAGCTTCATACGCTTGGGTAAACTGTCGAGCTTGAGGGGGTGTTTGGATTTGAGAAAATCGTCAAGTTGTGTACTTGGAGGATTTAAAAGCTGAGCTGAATAAATTTCTATTTCGGGCTGTGTCGGGACCGTGATAAAAAACAGAATATTTTCCAATTCAATGCCGTAGGACTGAACCAAGTCGAATTTTGTTTGTTGTATGGCATTGAGCAAGATTGAAAGATGGTTAGCCGATTCAGACTTTATCGTACTTTTTTTAGAAGATGGATCAAGGTCTAAAAGACCCACTTCATTTACCGATGTCATTTTGAACTGCGACAAGTCTTGACTTAAAGACGGTAGGCTACGATAGCGCCATTTCGACACATTCCATCGATCATGCGCTGCAAGATATTGAGCAGAATCTTCATCTTCGGCAAAAATACTACGCTGCGTAGAGATAGCGATATAGTCCATAGATAAATAAGAGTTGAACACCAACGTACATGCGTAAATATGGTCGTCTTGGTGCTGCTCATAGAGTTTGAAAAACGCCTGAATCAGCACATTTTTCAGTGCATTAATTTGATTTTGCATATTTTATTTTTCTTTCTAGTTTTGGAGGTGCTTGATCACCTCATCATTATTTTTTTTTAATTTTGTGCATTAAAGCCCGAACTTAAAAGTTCGGACGATAATCAAAATTTTGGCTGGCAGCTTGATCGCGGAAAGGGCGAACCGCTTTTTTACTCAGCAATAGCGTATTAATAATATTGTTAGGAAACACTTGAATGTGGTTGTTGAACAACTCAACGTTGCGGTTAAAAATAGTAATCGCCGCACCGACATTTTCGTTTTGTTCTTCAATTTCATTCATCATTTTCAGATAAATATCATTGGCTTTGAGCTCTGGATAGTTTTCAACCACAACATTCAGGCTGCGCATTAGATCTTGATTTAAGGCTTCAATACGCTGTAATTGGCTGACATCGGTACTGTTTACGTTCAAATTCATAATGTTTTGACGGAGTTCAGTGACTTTTGCCAAAGTCCCTTGTTCAAAATTGGAATATTGCTCAACCAAAGGCTGTAATCCATCTAAAATTTTGATTTTTTGACGTTCATAGCTAGCTACATCTGACCATGCACGAATGGTTGCATTGTGATGTCGGACAATATTGTTGCGAATCATGATTGCACCAATCACCAATGCAATGATGATTAAAACAAAGATCAAAAGCCCCATAAAATTTTATCCTCAAGATAAAAGGTCGTAAGTTAAAACATTATTGTATGAAATCTATTTTAAAAACTGCGTTAAATCGTTTTTCAAATTTTCTAAAGCATTTAATTTAAAGGTTCTGAGATGTCCACGCAATGCCGAAACATCCTGAATTCGTTTTGCTTTACTACTGACTTTAAATAAATCTGTAGAGCCAAGATAGCACATTACTCGGTGGCTCGGATGAAATAGCAGATCACCTTCACGGTTTTGAAAAAAATCCGCTAGTCGGAGGACAAAGCCCGGGCTGAGCAATTTAGCGATTTCCATTTGGTTCTCGCCATAAAACTTTAATTTTTGATTAGTTTGAATGTCGCTGCTGTGCCAAGGAAAACTATAAGGATAGCCAAAGTTTTTGCCTGTTGCAGATACGGCAAGACCATGGATGCCAATATCAAAAACAAATATGCCCCACAGGTCTTTATGAATTTCTTTGACGGTGACTTCATCACCGTCTTTGTCACGTACCTTCAGTTCATTTACATAGTGATAATGAAAGACCATGACTTGATGCTGTTGCTGATTTTCATCTTCCCAAACAGTGCTCGCAAAGGTCTGAATATCATTCGAAAGGCTGCCTTGCTTAAACACGGGGAACATGCGTTTAAGATTGCCAATAAATTGCAGATTATTCAGTGGCATCGAAATGTATTGAGGCTGTCGGTTAAAAGCCAATTGGTATTTTCTGGCAATGCATTCGGTTTCTAAAAACGCAATAACTTCTTCGAGCGGATCATCTTTTTCATAGCTGATATAAGCCCAGAACACCATGGCCAAGCCCGCAGCAAAGAAGAGCTGTGCCCAGCCATGATCGGGCTGAATCACAATAAACAGCATGAAGCCGATACCCAGCGCAGCTAAAGCTAAGGGGAGTAAATTTTCAAATTTGAGCGTAATGGGTGCATTCCATGGATGCAGCCCATCGAGGAGTTCTTGGTGAGTTTTTGCGTTTCGGCCTATATCCCAAAGCCGAGCGATATTCTGAAAAACCACAGCATTCTTTTTTCGACGAATATGGATGGAGTGCTTTACAGAATCGATCGGCATGGGGACTAAGTCATCGCATGGTTATTGATGGTTAATATTATCAATTAACATCGCATCACCATAACTAAAGAAGCGATATTGGCTTTTGACGGCATGGTGATAGGCATTCAAAATATTGTCTCGACTGGACAACGCTGACACTAACATGAGCAGGGTAGACTCAGGTAAATGGAAGTTGGTAATTAAACGATCGACTACTTTGAACTCATAACCTGGGTAGATAAAGATTTGTGTATCACCAGTCCAACCCTTGAGTTCGCCGCCATTGGCTTGAGCGGCACTTTCAGTCGCACGAGTCGCTGTAGTACCGACAGCAATAACTTTATTGCCACGTGCTTTTGTCTCACGGATTAAAGCCATAGATTCTTCTGATACGTCACACCATTCGCTGTGCATGATGTGGTTTTCAATGTCATTGGTACGTACGGGTAAGAATGTACCTGCACCCACATGCAAGGTAACAAAGGTTTTATTTACGCCTTTGTCCGCCAATTTTTTGAGTAGCGCTTCATCAAAATGTAAGCTTGCTGTTGGTGCTGCAACTGAAGCCAATTTGGTCGGATCGTTAAAAACAGTTTGGTAACGTTCAGTATCAATCGCTTCTGCTTCACGGTTAAAGTAAGGCGGAATCGGTAATGCGCCGTATAAATCTAAAACTTGTAAAATAGGCTGTGAAAATTCCACAACAAATAAGTTTTCATGACGGCCTTGAACGGTCACTTTAACTTCGTCTGGACCAATAAATAATTCCGCACCTTCTTTAGGCGTATTGCTGGCTTTAATGTGGCAATGTGCGGTTTTTGGGTCAAGAATACGTTCAACCAAGACTTCAACTGCACCACCAGTTGCACGTTTGCCTTTCAAGCGGGCTTTCATCACTTTGGTATCGTTCAGTACCAACAAGTCACCTTCATTGAGCAAGTCTAGAATGTCAGTGAAATGATGGTCGTGATATTCGCCATTGAGGTCGAGATGGAGTAGGCGTGATGCACTACGTGTTTCAAGCGGATAGCGGGCAATGAGTTCGTCGGGGAGATTGAAGTTAAAGTCAGAAAGTTGCATGTTAAGAAATCTGAAAAGGGGATAATGAAATTTGGCTTAGTATAAGCTTTTTTAGGTTTTAACGCTGAAATTGATGGATTATCCATCTAAAAATTCTTATACGGTTTATTTTTAATCAAATGAGAACATCATGCGTTGACAAGTTTTTGAAACAGTTTATTATACGTTTCAACACCTTCCCGAGGTGGTGAAATTGGTAGACGCGGTGGATTCAAAATCCACTATCAGAGATGATGTGTCGGTTCGAGTCCGACCCTCGGGACCAAAATTCTAAAAAACCCCAAGCTTATTAAGACTTGGGGTTTTTTATTGCCTGAAGGAAATTAAAAATAAGATATTTGGTAATTATGCTCTAAAGCTTTTGGATAACTTATAAATGATTTGAGAAATAAATTTTTAATAAAAAATAGGGGTGTATATGTCAGCAAATTTAAATGCAGAACTAAACTTGAATCAATTTGCATTATAATTATTGGAAAGTATTTATGGGTTGGAATTTATTTGTGTACTTATTTTTCTTGTGGTGATGGTCTCTAGTATTTAATTTCTTGCTAAATCTGGCGTGATTTCAGGGTTAAGAGATTATAGTGATTACAAGCGGCGAAAAAAGAATGAATATATTGATGAACAAGAAAATCTTCTCAAGGAAGATACTTTAACTGAGTTTTCTAATGAGTTGAAATATCATTTGAAAGTCGCAAAGTTAGCAAATTATTTAAATGTTAAAAATAAAAATAAAAATAAAAATAAAAATAAAAATAAAAATAAAAATAAAGATATAGATTTGCTTAAATACATTTTGTCTTGCTGTGATAAAGATAGGGCCGTTAGATTATATAAAAGGGGGCAGGAGTATTTGGAAAAAGATGAAGTAAGTCGTAAATATGAGCTGAAGAAAAAATATACAAAGAATAAGATAAAATGGTATGGGTATTGCGGGACGATTTTATATTTTTTCATTAATGCTATTGGTTGTGCTCCATATATTGTTATTACTTATATTAGTTTTGTTTATAGTGAGAGTATCTCAACGTTACCTAGTGAATTGAATTACCTTTTAATTTGTTTTTTTATGACATTTTTTATCATTTCAATGTTTGTTTTATGGCATTTCCTAAAACCTGAAGCATCTAAGAATTTCTTGGAATTAGAGAAAATTAATCTCAGTTCCTAAAAAAAGGTTTATTCAGGGATAAAAAAACCAGCGCTTTCGCGCTGGTTTTTTACATCACTAACTCGCGTTAGTTTTGCATCAACTTATTGAGCAGCCTCAAGAGCAGCATTTAAAGTTGCGCTTGGACGCATTACAGCATTTACTTTTGCTGTATCTACAGCGTAGTAACCACCGATGTCCGCGGCTTTACCTTGAACTTCAGCAAGTTCTGCAACGATTTTTTCTTCGTTTTCAGCAAGTGCTTGAGCAAGAGGGGCGAATTTCGCTTTAAGCTCTGCATCTTCGTCTTGCGCAGCAAGTTCTTCAGCCCAGTATTTAGCAAGGTAGAAGTGGCTGCCACGGTTGTCAAGTTCGCCAGTACGACGTGATGGAGACTTGTCATTGTCAAGCAATTTACCAGTCGCAGCATCAAGTGTATTTGCAAGAAGTTTAGCTTTCGCGTTGTCTTCTTTAATGCCCATTTCTTCTAGAGAAACCGCAAGCGCCAAGAACTCACCTAAAGAATCCCAACGTAAGTGGTTTTCTTCAACAAGCTGTTGTACGTGTTTAGGCGCAGAACCACCGGCACCAGTTTCGTACATGCCGCCACCTGCCATTAAAGGCACGATAGAAAGCATTTTCGCAGAAGTACCAAGCTCCATGATTGGGAACAAGTCAGTGAGGTAGTCACGTAAAATGTTACCAGTTACAGAAATTGTATCTAGGCCGCGAGCAACACGTTCAAGTGTGTAACGCATCGCACGTACTTGAGACATGATTTGAATGTCTAAACCAGTAGTGTCGTGGTCTTTCAAGTAAGTTTGAACTTTCTTGATGAGTTCGTTTTCGTGTGGACGGTATGGGTCAAGCCAGAAGATCGCAGGCATGCCAGAGTTACGTGCACGAGTTACTGCAAGTTTCACCCAGTCGCGGATCGGAGCGTCTTTCACCTGACACATACGCCAGATGTCGCCTTCTTCCACGTTTTGAGACATCAACACTTCACCTGTTTCAAGGTCAGTGATGTTTGCAATACCTGCTTCAGGAATTTCGAAAGTCTTGTCGTGTGAACCGTATTCTTCAGCTTTTTGCGCCATCAAACCAACGTTAGGTACAGTACCCATAGTGCGTGGGTCAAAGTTACCATTCCATTTACAGAAATTGATCATTTCTTGGTAGATACGCGCGAAAGTAGATTCAGGCATTACAGCTTTACAGTCGTACTGTTTGCCGTCAGCACCCCACATTTTACCGCCACCACGGATCATTGCAGGCATAGATGCATCTACAATTACGTCATTAGGTGAGTGGAAGTTAGTGATACCTTTTGCAGAATCAACCATTGCAAGTGCAGGACGGTGTTCTTGGCAAGCATGTAAGTCAGCAATGATTTCTTCACGAAGAGAAGTCGGAAGAGTTTCAATTTTTTCGTAAAGACCAGACATACCGTTGTTGATGTTAATACCTAACTCATCAAACAATTTGCCGTGTTTTTCGAATGCATCTTTGTAGTAAATCTTCACACAGTGACCGAAAACGATTGGGTGAGACACCTTCATCATGGTCGCTTTTACGTGTAGAGAGAACAAAATGCCTGCTTCTTTACAATCATCTAATTCTTTTTCATAGAAGTCGCAAAGTGCTTTTTTGCTCATGAACATTGAGTCGATGATTTCGCCGTCTTGAAGCGCAACTTTAGGCTTAAGAACAATAGTTTCACCAGACTTCGTGATCAATTCCATTTTTACATTGCGAGCGCGGTCTAAAGTCATAGACTTTTCGCCGTGGTAGAAGTCACCTTCATCCATGTGAGAAACGTGAGTTTGTGACCACTGTTTCCATTCGCTCATAGAGTGCGGATGTTTCTTCGCGTAATTTTTTACTGCAGTAGGCGCACGACGGTCAGAGTTACCTTCACGAAGTACAGGATTTACAGCAGAACCTAGGCATTTGCTATAACGTGCCTTGATTTCTTTTTCTTCCTCAGTCGCTGGGTTTTCTGGGTAGTTCGGAATTGCAAAACCTTTAGACTGTAATTCTTTAATGCAAGCAGTTAATTGGCCAACTGAAGCACTGATGTTCGGAAGTTTGATAATGTTTGTGCTTGGATCTTGGGTTAATTGTCCAAGCTCTGCCAAGTTATTTGGCACCTTTTGTTCTTCGCTTAGATAGTCTGAAAATTCAGCGAGTACACGTGCTGCAACTGAGATATCGCGTTTAACGATTTCAACGCCAGCAGGTTTAGTAAAGGTTTCAATGATCGGCAGCAGAGAGTAAGTCGCCAATAATGGCGCCTCGTCGGTCAGTGTGTAGATGATAGTTGACTTTCCACCAGCCATATATAGCCCCTTGCTTTAGATTGTGTCTTTGAGGTTCGAGCTTGTGGCTCGCCTCTATGAACCGATTTGCTTAAATAAAACTATGAAAGTATCGGGGTTCATTGCTTTTCAGTCAACGCAAGATCCTGTGATGTGGTCATTTCGTAGAAAAATGATACAAAAGAAGTGCAGTTTGACGCCCAATTTTAGCGCAAAACCGAAAAGGAAATATTGAAAGCTTGTTATTCATAGCTTAAAGCTATTGAACAATTAAATTTATATCATTTTTTTGGGGCTGATCTCTTCTTTATGGCTCGTTCAAGTTTTAGTTGTAAAGCAAAGCGTTTGATAGGTCAAACCGAATGCCTTAACTTTTAGGTGTAGATTTGGTGCGGAAGTTCGAAAATTAGTCAGGATTGGGGACTTTATTAAAGAACGACGTGAGTTTGATGCTCCGTTTGACTTTGAACGCTCGCGGAATGTTTATGCGATAACTTATATATCTGATGAATAAAGCATGGCACTTATTCAGCTTTAGTCATTTGGGTGAATGAGTTCATGTGCATTAGAAGCATGAAACGAATCTTTAGCTCAGTTTAATAAAGTAAAAGCGAGCAAGTATGGTTTAATGCTCAAATGACACACACAACTGATAAAAACTAATAAATTAGTCTAATAGAAAAGATTAATAATAGATTCATTTAGTGTAGCTGACTGAAACGAGCATCCTGATGAGTTATCTGGTCCTAGAATAGTCATAAAACTCACTATTTTTTGTGATGTATTTAAAGAAAATTAAACCCAGTTTTTTAGGTCTTATGTAAATGAATATTTCTTTTGGTCATGTTTTTAGTTTGAATAAAACGCGAAAAGTACGATTTAAAATAAACAGTCAATAAAATTTAAATTAATTTAAGTTTCTAATTTTATTGTTTTAATTTTTGTATTGCATTTAATATGATGTTCTTTATAGATATTTTTATTTTCTAATTGGATGAAAGTTCGATTAAATAGCGCATTCGTAAATGATGTTTGTCTTTTTGTTGGGTTTTGTTATTGAGTGTTTGGGCTATTTTTGCTATTAATCTTGAACATAACAGTTGGTTTTTATCTTTAAGATAAACCCTGAGGAGAGCAACGGGATGGCTTTACGTTTACTGGATATTGGTACACAAACCGAATTATTAACTGCCTGTCGTTTGTCTTTATTGATGGGGGTTTATACCGACGACAACCGCATTGCAGAATTTTTAAAGTTCGCGCGTGGTATTGTGCAAGTCGATAATGCTGTCCTCGCATTTAAAAATGAACCTTATATATGGTATGCGTCAGAGCACATATTTAAGGCCTTTATGGCCGAAGCTGATGATGATCGTCTAGATCAGTTTTTTGCTGAACATTCTCGTATAGACCGAGACGCTGAAAATTACCAAGCTTATTCCGACTATATGCAAGAACTTGGATTAGGGCATCAGCGTTTAGTCGCTTTCGATTTAAAATATGATCAAGAATCTATCGGTAAAGTGATTTTATTCGATGATCAAGTCACTGCATTTGAAGCCAAACAATTAAAGATCGTTGAAGAATTTGTACAAAGTCTAGTCAATATTATTCAACTTCGTGTTGAAAATGCCGAATTAAAAGAAGCCTATGAACAGCAGTCGGCACTGAATTTTAGTAATACTAAATTTTTCCAAATTATTGCGCATGATTTAAGAGCACCTTTTCATGGTCTACTTGGATTTTCTGAAGTTTTGGCACAGGAGCGTCATACCTTAGATGATTCGAGTGTGCAAAATATTGCAGACTATTTATATGACACCACACAATCGACGTATAACCTCTTAGAAAGCCTGTTGAACTGGGCCATGGCAGAAGGTGGTCGCTTTGTTTATCATCCGATTAATTTTGATTTACATCAGTCTGCAAAAATCGTAAGTGATGTCTTAAATAGCTTGGCTGTGAAGAAAAATATTCGACTGATCAATGCCGTGCCTGAAGGCATTAAAGTCAATGCAGATATCAATATGATCACATCCGTGATACAAAACTTGGTGTCAAACGCATTGAAATTTACCCATACCGATGGTAGAGGTGTGGTGACGATTTCAGCCGATCGAGATGGAGAACGGGTTGTATTCACTATTCAAGATACTGGATTGGGGATGACCCAAGCTCAGATAGATGATTTATTTCAGCAAAAACTGACGGTTAGTATTAAAGGTACGGCAGGAGAACGTGGTACGGGGTTGGGTTTAGTCCTTTGTAAACGTTTTGTGGACTTAAATCAGGGTGAAATTGTGGTGAACTCGAAAGAAGGTGAAGGCACACAATTTAAAGTCTGGTTGCCACAGGCGACGAGCCTGCATCAAACCCTAAATACCGAGAGTAGCAGTGCACAGAAAGATGCGACCTTATAAAGATGGGACCTTAAGTGAACTTTAATACGCATCTATTGGTATAAAAGCCTAAAAATACTTTTCCCTAAGCGTTATCAACTGTTATAACTAGAAAAAAATCACGCTAGGGTTTGTGAAATGAATGCGGAGCAATTGCAGAAAACATTACGTGCCAGTCAATATGCTGAACAGGTGCTCGGAATCCATCAGGCCAGTTTAGAACAAGACTATGCAATTGATCAGTTTCAAACCTCGCTCAGTACAGCACAAATTCAACATTTTGTCGCAAGCAGCCTTGCCGATATCCAAGATGAAAATAGTTGGATGCGTGCAATTCGTGTGCTGCGCGCACGTCTCATGTTTCGTTGGATTTGGCAAGATGCCAATCAACTCACCGATGTCGTCACCTTAACGCGAGAGCTTTCAGACTTTGCCGATGCGTCCATCTGTGCGGCAAAAGATTTTGCGCTGAATCCGTTGATTGCGAAATATGGCGAACCGCTAGGCTATAAGGGGAAAGTTCAAGACCTAATTGTGGTTGCCATGGGAAAACTTGGTGCACAGGAACTTAATCTTTCAAGTGATATTGATCTTATTTTTGCCTTTGATGAACAGGGCGAAACCAATGGTCGAAAATGTATCGATGTACAGCAGTTCTGTATTTTGTGGGGACAAAAATTAATTTACCTGCTTGACCATATTACCGCAGATGGTTTTGTCTTCCGTGTAGATATGCGCCTTCGCCCATGGGGTGATGGTTCTGCCTTGGCAATCAGTCATGCGGCATTAGAAAAATATTTAAGCCAGCATGGACGCGAATGGGAACGCTATGCCTGGATTAAGGCACGTATCGTCACGGGCGGTAAAGAAGGCGCCGAGTTATTGGAAATGACCCGACCTTTCGTCTTCCGCAAATATGTCGATTACACCGCTTTCGAAGCCATGCGTGAAATGAAAGCCATGATCGAGCGTGAAGTGCTGCGTCGTAATATCGAAGATGACATTAAACTCGGTGCAGGCGGAATTCGTGAAGTAGAGTTTATTGTTCAAGTCTTTCAGCTCATCTATGGCGGTTCAAAACTCGAGCTGCAAGACCGTCAATGTTTAGTGAGTCTGCATCATTTAGGTGAAGTTGGATTATTAGAAAAAACCGCGGTTGCTGATTTAGAGGATGCATATTTATTTTTACGTCGTATTGAACATGCGATTCAAGCACTCAATGATCAGCAAACCCAATCGTTGCCACATGAGCCTGAACCCCGCCAACGTATCTTAGATACTTTAGGTTTTGTATCTTGGGATGACTTTTTGAATGTGCTCAATCAGAAACGCGCCAAAGTCATTTACCAATTTGAGCATCTTATTAAAGAAAAAGAACCCGATCCATTACTAGAAAGTTTTAGTCATTTAGAAGCACAGTTGAACGATGTTCTAGATGATGATGCCAAAAACTTAATTCACGAATTTTGGTATGGACATGCACTGAAAAAATTACCTGCCAAGGCGGTACAGCGCTTAAAAACCTTTTGGCCACATCTCATTGAAGCGATATTACAGTCAGATAAACCTCAGGTGGCCTTACTACGTCTCATGCCTTTGGTGGAGTCGGTGCTGCGCCGTACGGTCTATTTGGTGATGCTGATTGAGAGCAAAGGGGCATTACAACGATTAGTGAAAATGGCAACAGTGAGTCCGTGGATCTGCGAAGAATTGACGCATTATCCCGTGCTGTTGGATGAGTTTTTATCGATGGATTTTGAGCTGCCAAAGCGTAAAGATTTAGAAGACTCTCTACGTCAACAACTGCTTCGAATTGAAATTGATCAAGTTGAAGATCAGATGCGTGTTCTTCGATTATTTAAAAAATCCAATGTCTTAGCAGTAGCTGCTAGTGATGTTTTGGCCGAAAGCCCATTGATGAAAGTATCGGATGCATTGACCGATATTGCTGAAGTGTCGGTGAATGCAACCTTGCATTTGGCATATCAAATTGTTGCCAAAAAACATGGCTATCCAATTGATGCAGAAGGGCAGCGTTGTTCGATTGATCACACGGCTTTCGCGGTAATTGGCTATGGCAAGGTGGGTGGCATTGAGCTGGGTTATGGTTCGGACTTGGATTTGGTGTTTATTCACTATATGGACGAACAAGCCGATACCGATGGACAGAAACCAATTAGTGGCTTTGAATTTGCCATGCGGGTGGCACAAAAATTTATGTCCTTAATGACCACGCAAACCCTAGATGGTCGAGTGTATGAGGTGGATACACGTTTACGACCTTCGGGAGAGGCGGGATTATTGGTGACCAGCTTAAAAGCTTTTGAGCAATATCAACATAAAAATGCTTGGGTCTGGGAGCATCAAGCTTTGGTACGTGCCAGAACGATTGCAGGTGAGCACAGTTTACGGATTGAAATTGAAAACTTGCGCTGCAATATTTTGACTCAGCCACGAGATGAGAACAATGTTCGTGCAGAAGTGCTAAAAATGCGACAAAAAATGAAAGACCATCTAGGTTCTTCTAAAGAGCAGCAAAAAGATGGAATTTTTCATTTAAAACAAGATGCAGGTGGTATCGTTGACATCGAATTTATGGCACAGTATGCAGTATTAGCATGGAGTGGGTCGAATCCCGATCTCGCCCATTACTCTGACAACGTACGAATCCTTGAGGATGCCGCAAGAACGGATTGCTTATCCAGCGCCGATGCGACAGCATTGATTCAAGCTTATCTCCGTGAACGAGCCGAGAGCCACCGTTTAGCACTTGCGAATCAATCCATGCAAGTTTCAGCTGACGATTGGCACGATACCCGAGTGGTCGTTTGCAAGCTATGGCAAAGATTAATTGATCCAACTGCAACGTTTGCATTGGATAAAAATGACTGTGTATAAAAATTTGGAGTGTGTGCCATGAACTTGGCTGATCGTGATGGTTTTATTTGGCAAGATGGACAATTGGTTGACTGGCGTGAGGCGAAAACTCACGTATTAACACATACATTGCATTACAGCATGGGTGTGTTTGAAGGCGTCCGTGCTTATGAAACTCCGAATGGAACGGCTATTTTCCGTTTAAAAGAACACACTAAGCGTTTATTAAATTCTGCAAAAATTTATCAAATGAAAGTCCCATTTGATCATGCAGCATTAGAACAAGCTCAAATTGATGTGGTTCGTGAAAACAAATTGGCTTCTTGCTACCTACGTCCAATTATTTTTATTGGTTCAGAAAAATTAGGTATTGCAGCAACTGACAATACAATTCATGCCGTTGTTGCTGCATGGAGCTGGGGTGCTTACCTTGGTGATGAAGCGATGGCGAAGGGTATCCGTGTTAAAACGTCTTCATTTACGCACCATCATCCAAACGTGACCATGTGTAAAGCAAAAGCATCTGGTAACTATACTTTGTCCATTCTTGCACACCAAGAAGTGGCACATGCTGGCTATGACGAAGCAATGTTACTCGACCCACAAGGTTATGTATGTCAAGGTTCAGGCGAAAACGTATTCTTAGTTCGTGATGGCGTGATTCATACTCCTGACATCGCGGGTGGTGCACTTGATGGTATTACCCGTCAAACCATTATTACGATTGCGAAAGACCTTGGTTTTGAAGTGGTTGAACGTCGTATTACACGTGACGAATTCTATATCGCTGATGAAGCATTCTTCACAGGTACTGCTGCTGAAGTGACGCCAATCCGTGAATATGATGACCGTCAAATTGGTGAAGGTTGTCGTGGTCCAATCACTGAGCAAATCCAAACTGCATTCTTTAATGCGGTTCAGGGTAAAGACCCTAAATATGCGCACTGGTTAACTTACGTAAAATAAGCTGATCGGTTAAGATGAAAAGGCGAAACTAAGTTTCGCCTTTTTTATTGGCTTGAAGATATTGAATTTTTGGGAACGTGACTATGCATATTGTTTATGTCAGTGATGGTAAAGCAGGACATCGCTCACAGGCTCTAGGTTTATTTAAGGCCATGCAGCGCCAATCTCAGGAAGCAGTCACATTTCAAGAAATTTCAATTGATGATTTGCCTATAGTGACACTTATTTCTGCGCTATTTAGCCATCAGCTTCATGCCGTAGAACACGAGCCAACTTATATTTTTGGCGTCGGCAGCCATACACATTTTCGAGTATGGCTGTTGGGCAAAGTGTATAACAAAGCCAAAACCATTATTTTAATGAAGCCAAGCTTGCCGTTTGCATGGTTTGATTATGCGGTGATTCCACAGCACGATGGTATTCAGGCATCTAATAAAGTACTAACCACACAGGGTGCGTTAAATCCTATTGTGAATGAGGAGCGACATCAGCATGGTCGAATCCTGATCGCTTTGGGTGGCTCTTCGAAACGCCATCAGTGGAATGCGGCTAAAGTACTCCAACGAATTGAACAAATAGTCGAGCAAAATCCAAATTCACAAATCCTTTTGACCACTTCACGGCGCACACCAAAAGCGTTTTTAGCAGAATTAAAACAGTTAAAGAATATTGAAAAAGTACAGATTTTCCCAGTTGAAGTCACTCCGCAAGGTTGGATTTTCGAAGAAATGCAAAAAGCTGAAGCGGTTTGGGTAACTGAAGATAGTGTTTCAATGATTTACGAGGCACTCACCGCGGGTTGTAAAGTCGGGGTAATTGAAGTGGATCGGTTGAAGGAAGATCGGATTACCAAGTCTGTAGATGAAATTTTAAGACAAGGTTTGGTGTCATTACAGACGACTTTAACTGACTTGAATCTCGCTAGCGAATTTAAAGAAACTGACCGTATCGCCAAAAAGATTGTACTCGGTCCCTAAAGTATAGATAATACCCGACGAAAAATTTCTACCAACATTTCAGCTTATCTTGGAAATGTTTGAATAATATTACAGGGTTGTCGGGTCAATGCTAAAAACCTATTTGTTTCCATTTTTGCTTTCAATTGGGTTTTGCGTTGGCTTAGGTTTTTGGGACTATTTATCTGAAATCAAAGATGCACCTTTATTCTTTGTTTTGGTTCTTTCGAGTACGTTTTTTTTTATTGCAGTAAAACAACTACATAGTTCTATTTTTAAGTACATTTTCCTTGCGCTATTTTTTGTCATTAGCCTGTATATTGCAAGTGGGACAGGGTTCTTACAAGGGCATATGTCTTTGGGAATCGTGGCATCGATGTTTCAGAGTAATACCAATGAAGCCTTTGAATTTTTATCTGTAGTTGACCCTAAATATATTGTTTTTGCCTTTGTTATTTTCTTAAGCCTTTGTTTTTATATTTTATTTTTTAATCCAACCCGTCAGAGAAATTATCGCAAGCTGATTTTGGCTCTTATCTTTATTGCTAACGGCGTTAGTGTGTTTGGTATTCAAACTGCAATAGCGACGGTTAAATATAAACAAGAAGAGGCCAAACTCCTTGAGGACAATGTGCAAGATATCGATTGGGAAATTCAGCAAGTGAATGCTAGCTATGATAATCAAGTGATTATCATTGGTGAGAGTGTTCAGCGAGATCATTTATCACTCTACGGTTCGAAAGACGATACCACACCTTTTTTAAATGAGATGCCACTGGATGTTGTAGATCATTACATCGCAACTGCACCGAATACAGTAACTAGTCTGACTCGAACGCTGACTCTGGTTGATCAAAATCGTGAACCGCAGATTGCAAAAAATGTTGTGACGCTAGCAAAACAAGCGGGCTATAACACCATTTGGATTTCAAATCAGGGATTTATGGGGAAAAATGATACGGCGATTTCTAAAATTGCCATTCATGCCGATCATCAGTTCTTCCTGAAAAGTGGTAACTATATGTCGAGTAATATTGATGACGACAAAATGGTCGAAATATTACAGGCCCAGTTAAAAAAATATGCTAATCAAAAAAATGTGATTTTTATTCATATGATGGGTTCACATCCGGATGCGTGTGAACGTCTGTTTAAGGCACCACGTATGTATGCGAATAAACCTGAAACGATTAATTGTTATTTATCTTCGATCAATAAGTTGGATCACTTTATAGAACAGATATATACCTCTTTGAAGGCTGATCAGCGTAGTTTCAGTGTGACCTATTTTTCTGATCATGGTATGACCGTGGATGAAGATTCATATCATGTAGATAATGAATTTAAAGATAATTATCAGGTTCCATTTTTTGTATTACGTAGCGATGCGCAGGCCAAAAACTACTATAACAAGACTGTGAGTGCCTATGATTATATGCATATTTATGCAGATTTATTGGGGGTGAAAACACCATTATTAGATCCTAAAAAATCGTTGGCGAATATCGAAGATAATCAAAATGTCACCGTTTTTGATTGGGATGATTATGTGCCATATCAGTCTTTAAAAGGTCTGTAGTAATCGACTCAAGCTTATTTATATGGGGTTAAATACTGCTAACGAAATCTTTTACAATCAAGGAAATTATAGGCGTGTACTTTTAAAGCTTCAGAGCGTGTGGCAACATAGCCTGAGTGTGCTTAAAGGCTTATCCCTGTGATTTATATTGTTCTTATTCTTCTGTTATTGGTGATTGCATTCAGCTATAAATATGCTTGGTGGAAACCTGCAGTCGATTGGAAGAAACCGCGTGTATTGATGTATCACATGGTTCGTCAGCATATTGATGGTGCAAAATTTAATAAGCTGCGAGTAACGCCAGAAGCGTTTGAAAAGCAAGTGGCGTGGATGAAGTCCGAAGGTTTTCATTTTGTGACCATGCAAGAACTACAAGACGACTGGGGAAAACACCCAGAAAAAACCGTTGCGATTACCTTTGATGATGGATATCTAGATAATTTAGAACATGCCTTTCCGATTTTAGAAAAATATCAAGCGAAAGCCACGATTTACGTGGTGGTAGATCGACATGACCGGGATTGGTCAACCTATAAGAAAGCCCATCATAACAGTGGTGAGTTAGCACGTGAGCCTAAGTTGAATGATGAGCAAGTCAAACAGTTGGCAGCCAGTGGTTTAGTCGAAATTGGCTCACATACCATGACGCATGCAAATTTAGATAAATTGAGTGATGAAGCGTGTCTTTCTGAGTTAACTCAATCGAAGCAGCAATTAGAAGAAATGACAGGAAAACCAGTACATAGTTTTGCTTATCCATTTGGAATATATTCGGAACGTGATGTCGTACTCGCAAAACAAGCTGGCTATACCAATGCTGTGACCACCATAGAAGGCATTGATGACTTCAGTCCTGATTTTATGCAATTACGTCGTATTAAAATTAGTGGTAAAGACTCGATGTTTGCAGTGAAGTTAAGACTCAAATTAGGTAAGCGAGAGGGTTGAGCATGCGTATTACATTAGTCATGGCCAGTGCTGAAGATGGTGGTCTAGAAAAGCATGTGATTGAATTGGCGAATGGGTTAAGCCAAAACAATCAGGTCAGCTTGATTGCGCATGAGCGTTTTGCTCATTTACTCGATGCAAAAGTGAATGTTGTAAAAATGGATTTGAGCGGAAGTCGGCATAATCCTTGGACAAAGTATCAGTTAAAAAAGAAAATTATTGAAACTCAGCCAGATGTATTACATGTACATGCAGCAAAAACAGCCCAATTTGTGCATGGAATGGTTAAATCATTTACTTTCCCCAGTGTCGTAACGGTTCATGGTCAAAAGAAAAAGAATCAGATGAATCAATCATTTGATCATATTGTTGTAGTGAGTGAACAGTTAAAACATCAATTGGAAAATCCATCCAAAACTTCAGTGGTATATAACGGCGTTGAACTGAAGATCGTTCCTCAAGAATTTCAAAAGAATCGTAAGTTCATTGCAGTTGGTCGCTTAAATGAGGTGAAAGGTTTCGACGTTTTACTTCAAGCTTGGCAAGATATTCCTCATCAGTTGACGATTGCAGGCGAAGGGGAACAGCGTCCGTTATTAGAGCAGCTTATTCAAGGTTTAAATTTATCCGATCGAGTTCAGCTCATCGGATTTTGTGAAGAGATACAACAGCAGATCAGTGAGCATGAAGCACTTATCGTCTCGTCCTTACGGGAAGGTGGTCCTTACACTTTGGGTGAAGCTTTATTATTAAACCGACCTGTTTTTGGAACCTGTGTTGGGATGATGCCTGAGTTTATTTCCGAAACATGGTTATGTGAAACGAATGATGTCGATGCTTTACAACAACTGATCAAACGCTATTGCGCCTTGGAGCATCCTGAGTCTGTTTTTCAAGATGCATTTAACTTGGCACAACAGCATTTAACCATCGAGCATATGCTATTGAATACAGAACAAGTATATAGGCAGGCGATTGCGAGTCAGGCTGCTTAAACTTGTTTATAGTTAGTGACTTCGATGAACTTTTTAAAGAAAGGCTGAAATACTGGTGGCATGTAGGCTGAACTAATAAATTTGGTGCTTACTTCTGTAATGCCGTAAATTTTACAGAACATAATACGATGATGTCCTTGATTCAGCTTATCTTTTACGCCCATAGAACGGCATAACATAATGTGCATTGGAAAGTTAAAGTCATAACCAGAATCTTTAAAAGAGTTTTCCAGTTTACTGTAGCGTTCCTGACGTTTATCTTCATCCAGCTTCCAACGACGGCTCGTCCAGTTGTATGCTGTTTCAGGTGTTTTGATATTCCGCTCTAACGCATTTTCTGTAATGTCACTGAGTAAAATACGATAGCTATGAGAACCAAAATTTTGGCGACGAGAGCGAATTTTTTTAATAAAAGAACCAAAAAAGTTAAATATAAAACCTTCGGTTTGAAACGCAAAACGTGTACGTATACGATCTTGCTCCAATGAGGTCTCTGACTTTAAATAGATGATACAGTCTTGATGCTGGTTTGCTTCACACGCTAAAAGAACAACCGCATCACAACCTAAATGATCACCTTGAAAAGAAAAATCACGCTGCGATAAAGTGATTAAGCTTTCTGGATGAACATGATAAGTTTCTGAAGATAGGCCGAAATTTGTTTGCATGTGGACTCACATCAAATGAAATAAATTTGAACGATTCACGATAGTGTAACATGGCTGATTTTGTAGCGTATAATGTCGTATTCGCTGAGATTGGAAAAAAGAATGGGCAATCCACTTCGTTATGTTGCTTTAGGTGGTTGTAATACCGCTGGTGAAGTACACAACATCGGTAATGCATATCCTGAACGTATTGCACAGGCACAAGGCTGGGCACTTGAAAACTATGGTTATACCATGTCGAGTACACGTGAAGGCATTCAATTTTTTAATCTGAAAAATGTCGCTGAAGCTGATGTGATTAGCATTCAATTTGGTGGGGTAGACAGTTGGTTGACATTCAAAGGTTCACCTTTTGTCCTGTATTATCCAGATTCACCATGGCGTAAATTCCTGAGAAAAATCGTCAAAAAAATCAAGAAATATGCACGAAAAATTCATTGGCATAATGTTGTAGGCGAAACGAATGTTGTGCCATATCAAGAGTATATCGATAATATTCGTTATATGATTGATCATAGCAAAGCTCAATATATTCTTTTAGTAGAAACTTATCCGAACAAAGATAAATCACGTGAACCACGTATTCTTAAATACAACCAAGCACTGAAAGATTTGAGTGATGGTAAACGTGTACTGTATGTCCCTAATTATGAAATATTGAATCAAGACCTAGTTAACAACTATGATGATTCAACCCATTTATCATCTCAAGGTCAGCAAGTTGTGACGGATGCTGCATTAGCTGCGATTCGACAAGCTGAAGCGCAATAAAAAAAGCCGCTCAATGAGCGGCATTTTTTAGGCACAAATTTGGCTAAAAATCTGTTCATGTTTTAACTTAGTTTTCTGATCAAAGGACTGAAGTTTGAGCTTTTCTTCATCGCTATATTTAGCCTTTGCATAAAGTTGTTCAAGACTCAGTTGATTTAAATCTTCTAGACGAATATGGCGATCTGTTACCTGTGCATCACTGAGGAGGTTATGTGTTTTAGAGGTATTTGATGCCACGATCAGCACTGGAATTTGCATCTGTAAACAAAAACATAAGCAGTGATAACGACCAGTGATCACTAAATCACTTTCGAGCATTTTTTGCTTAAACGCCTGTGTGTCGTCAATACAATAATTAAAGTCTTGATAATAACGACGTGGTTTATACAGCCCGAAGGTGAGTTTAGAAAGAAGATTATATTGTTTTAACTTCTTCATTTTTTTTGGATTGTAGCCAATCGTATGCGCATCTAAGGGCAAATTTTTGGTGATCGGATGATAGTCAAAGTGCTGCTTTTCAGCGTAGGCAAATAGGGCATCACTGACATGGCTATACACCGAATCATTCACAATGACTTGAGCAGGACGTGTTAATGCAGATTCTGTTGTATGGGCTGTAAATTGATGACTCGAATAAAAGGTTAAATCGGCAGCATATTCACAATGTGGATGCTGCGGCTTCAACGTTGCTAAACTTTTCTGATCGCGTACATAGAGCCCATCAAAATCTTGAATCAGTTCATTCCAGAACATTGGGTTATTTTCCCAAGTGCTATTCAATAGAAATACAGGTTTGCCTTGTTGTTTGGCGATAGATCCAAGTTTGAGTAGAAATTCACCAAAAGGTGCTGCATCATGCAGTGTACCTTCTCCATTGATTAGGACAATATCGATATCTTTTAATAACTCAAGCCATTTTTCTTCAGAAATCGTTTGCCCCGTACAAAGTTGAGAAAACTTCGCATCAGGATGATTTTTCTGTATTAGACTGTACAGATTATTCATTACGACTTCGCAACCATGGTGTAGGTTGGTACGGGTATCATTGAGAATAAAAAAGTGTTTCAAAAAGGTTACCTATTGTTCAAGATCAAAATGGCATTGGAAATCATAACGTTTAATTTTGGTGGGCAAATCATTCTGCCTCAACCCTTAATATAGTGTAATAGTGATGATAAAACGATTGTTTATTGTGCGGACCCCATTACAGTTATTTAATGCCTTTGAGGCAATGCAACGGTTTCATCAAGCCGATACGCAAAATGAACTGTTAGTAGTTTATGGTTCACTGCGAGACCATCGCATGATGCAACAGATGTTACAGACACTTCAGGGCTGGAATCGTATTGTATATCAACCTTTTATGGGGTGGAAAAAGAAGTTTTATGCATTTCAGTTGAAAAAGCATTTTCCAGATCATAGTCAATATGACGATATTTTTACAGGGATGATTCAGCATATTCCACTGCATCTCATGAATAGTTTAAATGCAAAAAATTATTGGTTAATCGATGATGGTAATGAAACTCGGATGATTGTGGAACATCTAAATCAGGGCACTTACTACACAAAAGATCGATCACAAGGGTTGTTCGGCATTAAACAAAACCCTGAAGTTTTAAAAAAAATTCAATTATTTACCTTGTATGACGATTTAGAAACTACACATCAGGTGACGATTAATGATTATCGGATCTTTAAACAAAACGCTCGTGCGCTAGAGACAAAAAATGGTTACGACTTAGTCATTGGTTCGAATCTTGTGGGAACGTATCTTAAGTCAGAAGCTGAATATTTAAGTATTTTAAAATCGCTTAAACAGCAAATGGCGGATCGACATTTATACTATGCACCACATCGATATCTGAGTGAAAGTACCGTTCAAGCGATTGAAAGCATGGGCTATGAAATTTTGAAATATGATACGATTTTAGAGCTTTTTCAGTATGAGCAGGGCTGGTGTTTTGAGCGTTATTATTCGATACGTTCGACTGCTATCGACACCCTGACACAGCTTTATGGTGCAGCAGGGGCATTTATACGTTTAGATGAGTCGCACTTTGTAAATCATGCGAAATGGCAAGAATGCAATGAAATTTGGAATACAGCACAGCATGTGATCAGTTTGGAAACAACCGAGAGAGCACTGAATTAATCTTCAGTGCGATCCGCATTACCTTTCAACACCATATAAATCAAACCGACAAAGATTAATAATGCACCTGCAAGGCTGCTGACACAGAATAAAACGATTCGGTTATAGGTGGTTAAGTTGAATAATTCATTGGCTAAAATGTAGCGCATGAACAACCATTGTACGACAGAAAAAACAATCAACACGATTGCACGACGACGGACTTCAGGACGCATAGCCATAGGAGAATCACTTAAAGTGGAAATTGAGGTTATTATGCCACTGTCGATAATCGATCTCAATTCAATAAGATTAATCCAAGCCTGTGGAACACAAATCTACAGGTTGAGATGTTCTCAGATCACCTTTATTTGCGGTACATATTGATATTGCCAAAGCAGACCCGAAAGCGTTTATAAGACCAGATATACTGTTCTGGTGCTTGGTTAATGGTGTCTTGCATCGCGATGTTGAGGGTGTCGACAGAGGATTGTAAGTCTTTAGATAAAATCTGGTCTGATAAGGTTTGGCAATGCACATCAAAGTACTGTAGGTTAGGTTGTCGGATACAACTTAAGCCGATGATATTGCATTGGGTTTTTGCAGCAAGCTTTGAAACCAGTGTAATTGATAAAGTATTTTGCCCAAAAAAATTGGAATAAATACCGCCTGAAGGCTTCGGTAAATGGTCAGGTAAAATGACCGTCAGACCACCTTGTTTCAAATGTTTAAAAATAGCACGGATCCCAGTTTCATCTGTCGGGACTAAGGTCGCATTAAACTTTTCTCGTGCTTCTAACAGATAACGATTGATCCCTTTATTTTTATTCGGTTTATACATAATCATCGGTTCTGTATACAAGTTCAGCCATGCATTGAGTAATTCCCAGCAGCCAAAATGAGGAACCACCACGATCACACCTTTTTTATTCGCAAGTGCTTCCGTGAGGATATTTTCACCATAAATATTTTTCAGTAAGCTCAGGCTATAACTTGGTGGCATACCCCAACATTTAATAAATTCAATATAGGTCAAGCATTGGCTGCGGATACTTTGACTGACGAGCTGTCTCTTCGCTGTCGCTGACATATCTGGGTAGGCCAGTTGAATATTGATGCTGGTGATACGTTTGATTGATGAGTTAAACAGGTTAAGAATAAACGCGATCATCAAGGCCAAGTTTTGTAACAGCCAAAGTGGCAATAGCGCGATGATTTTGAATATAAAGTACATGGATCACAAGGTCTCAAAATTTACAGCATGGAATAAAATAAATTTTGCCAAGAGACCGGACTTATTCAGTGAAAAGTACAAAAAGATCTGAATCTAAAAACAAAATAATTGGAAGTGGAAAATTGAGCTGTCCATTGCTCAAAGGATGTAGTGAAACATCATAACGTACTTGAAGCGTTTTGATATTAGCAAAGTACATCAAATCTTAAATTTATGTTTTGTAGGTTTTCTACCACCTTTTGTAGGTTGACATAAAAAACCCTGCATAGCGCAGGGTTTTTTTAAACCTTTAAATCTAAATCTAAAAATGTAAGATTATTTAGATTCTTCAGCTTTTGGTTTTTCACGTAAGCGAATACCTAAGTCACGTAATTGGTTCGCTTCAACTGGCGCAGGCGCTTGAGTTAAAGGACATTCCGCAGTCTTAGTTTTCGGGAATGCAATCACGTCACGGATAGAAGATGCACCAGTCATCAACATCACTAAACGGTCAAGACCGAATGCTAAACCACCGTGAGGAGGCGCACCGAATTTCAACGCATTTAACAAGAAGCTGAATTTCTCTTCTGCTTCTTCTTCAGAAATACCAAGCGCTTCGAAGATCGCTTTTTGCATTTCTAGGTTATAAATACGAAGTGAACCACCACCGATTTCAGTACCGTTCAATACCATATCGTAAGCAACAGAAAGTGCAGCACCTGGGTTGTTCTTCACTTCTTCAACGCTTGATTTTGGCAGCGTGAATGGGTGGTGAACAGACGTCCATTTACCGTCATCAGTTTCTTCGAACATTGGGAAGTCAACAACCCAAAGTGGCGCCCACTCGCAAGTTGCAAGTTTCATGTCGTGACCGATTTTAATACGTAAAGCACCCATCGCATCATTTACGATTTTCGCTTTGTCCGCACCAAAGAACACGATGTCGCCATTTTCAGCACCAACGCGTTTCAATAGATCAAGTACGATAGGCTCGATGAATTTAACGATTGGAGATTGAAGACCTTCAATACCTTTTTCAAGCTCGTTGACTTTGATGTAAGCCAAACCTTTCGCGCCATAGATACCCACGAATTTAGTGTATTCGTCGATTTGGCTGCGTGGAAGCGCGCCAGCACCTGGTACGCGAAGCGCAACAATACGGCCTTTAGGATCTTTAGCAGGACCTGCGAATACTTTGAACTCAACGTCTTGCATCATGTCTGCAACGTCAACCAATTTCAAAGGAATACGTAAGTCAGGTTTATCAGATGCATAGTCACGCATTGCATCTGCATACGTCATACGTGGGAACTTGTCGAACTGAACGTTTAGAAGTTCTTTGAACATCTTAACCGTTAAACGTTCCATTAAATCCATGATGTCATCGTCACTCATGAACGATGTTTCAACGTCGATTTGTGTGAATTCAGGCTGACGGTCAGCACGTAAGTCTTCATCACGGAAACATTTAGCAATTTGGTAGTAACGATCGATACCGCCAACCATTAACAACTGTTTGAACAATTGTGGAGATTGTGGAAGTGCGTAGAAGCTACCGTTAGAAACACGACTTGGTACTAAATAGTCACGCGCACCTTCAGGAGTCGCACGAGTCAAAATCGGTGTTTCCACGTCTAAGAAACCATTTTCTTCGAAGTAGTTACGAATTAGGTTAGTCAATTTAGAACGGAAACGAAGACGATCTAACATTTCTGGACGACGGATATCCAAGAAACGATATTTCAAACGTACTTCTTCAGAAATATTTGTGTTGTCGTCATTCAATGGGAATGGCGGAGTTTCTGAACCAGCAAGCACTTCGATTTCTTTACCAAGAACTTCGATTTGACCGCTAGTCATATTCGCGTTTTCAGTACCTGCGTAACGACGACGTACACGGCCTGTAATTTTTAATACGAATTCTGAACGTGCTTTGTCCGCAGTTGCGAATGCTTCAGGAGTATCTGGGTCAATAACCACTTGAACAAGACCATCACGGTCACGCATGTCAAGGAAGATTACACCACCGTGGTCACGGCGACGGTGAACCCAACCGCATAATGTAACGGTTTGGTCAATTTGAGCTTCGGTTAAAGAACCGCAGTAATGAGTTCGCATCATAGCGTTAGAAATCCAACTATATGGGTTAAGGTCAGCGAATACGTAAACAGCGTACCGCTTTTATTCGAATAGGGGATTATGCCTCTTTTTGGCTGTTTTGTCACAAGGACTTATTGCTAAAACAGCCAAATTTACAGCAAATTTTCGGTCAATGATGGGCTTAAGCCGATGACGTTGAAAAAATATTGGTGCTCTTGCTTAAGATCAGAAATATCAGACTACCGAAGCTAAACGTGGCTAAAAATGCACGGAAAAAATAATTAATGGCTTTGCCGACATAGGCATACAAGTCGTGTACAAAGGCATCAGAATAAATACTGTCAGCAAAATAAAAATAACTTGCGATGCCCGCAGCTAAAGACAGGGCCGCTAAACCATATACATAGACTTTGATGGATGTGGGGATGCTTACTGTACTTCGATAATGAAGATGATGACGATAAATCATCCATGCCAAAACGGGGAGTGCCAAGCCAGATAATCCAATTTGCAACACACGATGTAAGGGATATGAATGACCGAAAAATTGAATCGGTAGACTCAATAGATCCTTAAATGCAAAGGTACGAAAGTCAACATGGGTCAAGCCATCCCAAACAATATGCGTCGAAGTTCCAATGATGAGTGCGAGGATGAGACTGAGCATAAACCCACAGCAGTGATTGAAATTCTGTAGATTCAGCGGCTTATTTAAACCAAAAAAAGCAAATAACATCGGGCGATAGAGCACATACCACAGCACACAAAACAGCAAACCAAGGATTAAGTTTGGAACAATTAACCCCGACCATTGATGTGAACCTGCATAGTCAGCATTAGTAAATAAACGGAATAAATCTGGCACCATGCTACCAATTGCGAGTGCTGCAATAGGCAGGCGATTTCCGCTTAATTTGGAAATAGGCGGTGCGAGTACAGCATGGGATATGGTAAAAGGCATTGAACTAAAATAAATATATGAATAAATACAATGTGGTATCGGTGAGTCTATATGATTTGGGCAGATTAGAATGTTTTTTATTGCAAAAGTAATGAAATGTTATATTATAACATTATTCAAAATTAGCCAGATTTGAGTCTCTCCAAATGTCTTTTCATAAGAATTTAATCACAATCTCAATTTTTGCAGTGATTGCACCCAATATTTATGCTGATGATCAGCAACAACAGGTACAAACTTTAGAGGCGATTAATGTTCAGGTTCATCCTTTAAATCAAAGTGCTGCAGATTTTGCGGTTGCAGATAACATTATTAAGCATAAAGATTTGGCACAAGGTGGAGTCACTATTGGTGATGCCATTGCCGGACAACCTGGAGTGTATTCAAATCAGTTTGGTGCAGGCTCAAGTCGACCTGTAATACGTGGGCAAGATGGGCCACGTATCAAAGTTTTGGAGCATGCATCTGAAACAGCAGATGTTTCAACTTTATCCCCTGACCATGCAGTGACGGTTGATCCAATTTTAGCGAAACAAGTAGAAGTGATTCGTGGGCCATCCACTTTATTATATGCAGCTGGGACGGTTGGTGGGTTGGTGAATGTTACCGATCAAAAGATTCCTACCTCTATTCCTGATAAAGGTTATGAAGGGCAAGTTGGGGTTCGTTATAACTCAGGCAGTGATGAAAAATTGGCGAGTGCCGGTGTGACGGCTGCTTTAGGTGAGCAATTTGCCATCCGTGTAGAAGGCTCGAAACGTAAAGCCAATGACTATATTGCACCCAATTATTTTCATGATCATGATGGCGAATTAGAAAAAGAACGCCGTGTCGGCAACACCTTTGCAGAAGGGCAAAATGTCAGTGTAGGTGCGTCATGGATTCATGATCGAGGTTTTGCGGGTCTGTCTTATACGAATCGTCAAGACCAATATGGCTTGCCGGGGCATAGTCATGAATATGAAAGCTGTCATCCACATGATGACCATCTACACTGTGATGGTCATGATAACCATGGGCATACCGATGAACATGATCATTCAGCGCATGACGAACATGATCACGATCATGATGCCGCAGGCCCATGGGTCGACTTAAAGTCAGAACGCTATGATTTCCGTACTGAATTGGCTGAGCCGTTTGCAGGATTCCAAAAACTACGTGCGCATGCGAGTTATACGGACTATAAACATGATGAAATTGAAGGTAACACCGCAGCAACCACTTTTAAAAGTAAAGGTTATGATGGCCGTTTAGAATTGGTCCATAACCCAATTGCTGAATGGGAAGGGGTAATCGGTACCCAGTACAATCAACAAAAGCTCAATATCAGTGGTGAAGAATCATTGATGAGCCCAAACAAAACGCAAAAATGGAGCGTATTTGGTTTAGAACATAAACAATTTGGTGATTTCCATGTCGAGCTGGGCGCACGTGTCGATCAGCAGAAAATTCAGATCGATTCTGCACAAAAAGATTATGACGATTATGGTATTTCCTACTCAGGTGCTGTGAACTGGGCGTTTGCACCCAATTATAAATTATCCTTGGTGGGTTCTCATCAAGAGCGTTTGCCATTGGCGCAAGAGCTCTATGCAAACGGTAAGCACTTTGCGACCAATACCTATGAACGTGGAAATGAAAATCTAGATGTTGAAAAATCCAATAATCTCGAATTAGGTTTCCATTATGAAAAAGATCAGTTGGATTATCACGTTCATGTGTATCACAACTGGTATGACAACTACATTTATGCTGCAACCAAAGATAATTTTGAAAACTTCCGCTTAGTTGATTACACCCAAGACAAAGCCAAGTTCTATGGCGCGGAAGCTCAAGTGGGTTATGCAGTAAATGACATGTATAAACTCAGTGTCTTTGGTGATTATGTTCGCGGCAAAATTGATGGTGAAAATGCGCCACGTGTGCCTGCAGGGCGCGTAGGAACCAAGGTCGATGTTGACTTTGCCGATGGTTGGTCAGGTCTTGCAGAATATTCACATGTATTCAAACAAGACAAAATTACTGCATTTGAGCGTGAAACAGATGGCTACAACATGGTGAATTTGGGTGTGGCCTATAGTGGTCAATTGAAAGATCAAAATGATTATCGAGTCTATTTCAAAGCCAATAATTTATTGGATGAAGATGTTTACTCTCATACGTCATTCCTTGCCAATATTCCACAAGTCGGTCGTAATTTTACGGTTGGTCTTGAATTTGGTTTCTAATTGAATTTGCACAGACTTCTCTAAGTAAGTCTAGGTAAAGTCACAGAAATCCTCTTGAAAAATCAATGAATAAAACCTAGTCTGAGCGCATTAGACTAGGTTTTTTCTTATGCGCATCATTCAACGAATACATCACAAGCTCAATTGGTCACGTCGTCGCTATGTGGGTGTGGTCATTGGTTTATTGGTTTTAGGTTATTTGGCCTCGGCAACCTATCACACGCTAAAGCCACTCCCAGAAGGGTTGAACTACACAGGAAAACTTCGCCATGCTGAAGTGAACTTTTTAGTGGATGAAACCTATATCGATGCGCAAGGAAAGCAGCAACAGGAACATCGCATTTTTAAAGAAATGCTGAAAATGATTGAGGAAGCACAGTCGACCATTGTGTTGGATATGTTTCTCTTTAATCCGCAAGTTGGTGACTCTCAATTAAAACATGAACAATTAACACAGGAGTTGACCGATGCGCTGATTTTGAAGCGTCGACTATCTCCTCAAGTGGAAATTTTTGTGATTACTGACCCGGTCAATTCGGTCTATGGCGGCATTCAACCCGAGCATTATCGTCAATTACGACAAGGGGGCATTGAGTTGATCGAAACCAATTTGGTACCGCTTCGTGCATCCAACCCAGCATGGTCAGGTTTTTGGTATATCTGCTGTCAAGATATTGGCAATAATCCTGAACAAGGCTGGTTACCGAATCCATTAGGTACGGAAAAAGTGACGATTCGTAGTTATATGGATCTTTTCAACTTTAAAGCGAATCACCGAAAAACTTTGGTGGTAGATACCATCGATGGCTGGAAAGGTTTAGTCACCTCTATGAATCCACATGATGGTAGCTCACGACATTCCAATGTGGCCTTAACCGTCAAAGGCATGACCGCGATTGATCTGTTAAAGACCGAGCAAGCCGTAGGCATGATGTCCAAAGCCAATATTCCATTTGTGGTGATTAAGGATGTTGAAGCCGCGAAAACTCAGCCACAGGTTCAAGTGCTGACTGAAAAAACAATTTATGATGCCACACTCGACTTAATTGATAGCGCGAAGAAAGCTGGAACTGAAATTGATATCGCGATGTTCTACTTGTCAGAACGTAAAATTATCAAAGCACTCATTGCTGCGCATGAACGTGGCGTGAAAGTTCGGGTATTACTCGATCCAAACAAAGATGCCTTTGGTCGAACCAAAAATGGTATTCCAAACCGTCCTGTTGCTTCAGAACTACATAATGCCGGTATTGATGTACGTTGGTGTAATACCCAAGGTGAGCAGTGCCATAGCAAGATGATTTTAAAACGAACTGCTTATCAAGCCGATATGATTTTAGGTTCGGCAAATTTCACCGCGCGCAACTTGAAAAACTATAATTTAGAAACGGATTTACGCGTGATTGGTCTGAAAAATGCGCAAGTTTTTAAAGATGCATCGCAGTACTTTAATACGGCTTGGTCAAATCTGGATGGTAAACAAATGAGTGTCGATTATAGTAAATATGCGGATGAATCGACCTTGAAATATATGTTGTATCGCTTTATGGAATGGAGCGGAATATCTACTTTTTAGAATTGTCTTAATCTCCCAAATCCCTCTTTTAAAAAGAGGGACTTTCCTCCCTTTTTTAAAGGGAGGTTAGGAGGAATTTAATCAGTTTTAATTCTTCGGTACAGGATTCGGCGGAACGATTTGATCTAAATCTTTATCTGACATTTGATCCAATTCTTTAATATCGGTTTTGATTTTCCATTTATCGGCATCATCTACTGGTTGTGGCAAACGAGCTTCTAACCAGTCACAGATGACATCTGGTGGAAAATCGGCGTGGTTACATTGAATCACCCAAGACAAGAATTGTTTTGCTTCGCCATTCATATATGGTGGCGGAGAAACCGGTAAAAATTGAGTCGGTAAGCGTTCATTTTTAGAAATATAGTTCAATACATGACCCAATTCTTGAACGGTTTGCCATGCTAAAGGGTGATCTACATTAATTTGAAATTTGAACCACCACGCATTTTTGCCATCGGTGCCATATGAGTCGATTAAGGCTTCTTGGATACTTGGTACTTTCGAAAAAAATTGATGAAGTCGGTCAAAACTTAATTCAGACACAGCGTTTGATCCACTACGAAATAAAATCAATCTTAGCATAATCCAATCAAAAACAGGCTAGCATGAAGGTGCGATCAGCTTGGTCGGAAAATTAACAAATTCTTGCATTTGATGGATTTTTATTCATTTTTTCTCCTAAAATGGGTTTTATACTTAATCTATATACCGTGAAGGAGAGCTTGAGTGAAAGCAACATTATTCTATGCAATGGCAGGTGTGATGCTGATAATGACTTCAGCCAGTACTTTTGCGGAAAACAAATGGTCAAACTATCAAAGTGTGGATACATCAAAACCACAACACCGCCCACCGTCGATGAATCGGCCTGGCTATCCGCAGCATGCGCCGAATTATCCTCAACATTATCCTCATTATCCAAGTCGCCCGCCGGTTTATCCGCAATATCCAAATCGACCTTATCCGCAGTATCCACAAAGTGGCATTAGTATTCAATACAATGCGCCGACCACCATTACTCAAAATTCGCAGAGCTATAGTTGGGTGAATGGTGATCCTGCCAGCGCGAGTATTTCGAGTTCGACCTATACGTTTATCAGTGATTGGCAGCGTTTAGGTTTACCTGCACCCCCAAGTGGCATGTACTGGATCTTTGAAAATGGTCGCTATGTGCTGGTGCCTAATCGATAAGGTTTATAACCTCTCCCTTGCGTAGCAGTGCTACTCATCTCCTAAAAGGAGAGGGAACGATTTAGTGTTTAAGCCAATTCATCATCTTGTGGGCGAGGGGTTTTTCCTTCAGGCAGTGGCTTTTCGGAATGCTTGTCTCGAATAACCGAAGGGTAAGTCCAAGAGGCATAGCGCACAATCAAAATGGCCACAGCAAGAATGAGGATCGAACCTGTAGTAATGACCAAGCCCATATCTGCTTTATGGTCATGTTGAATGTCCGAAATCAGTAAACGGGTCAGGGCAGTAATGGCAATATAAATCAGGAAGCGTACTGGCATGTGGTTGGTTTTAAAATAAATACCGACCATGGCACCGAGTTCAAGGTAAATAAACAATAATAAAATATCGTCAATCGTGGCGAATTGTTTAACCGTAATAATTTCAAAAATGGTATGACCCGCAGACCATAAAATCATACAGCCGATGACAAACAGCGCAAGATAATGAAAACCTTCTACAGCAATATTGCCAAGTCGGTCGAGGAGGGCTTCGATTTTTTCTACTTTGGGATCACGATGTGTCATATATATTCCTCCTGTGTAAATTGCGTGAATATTCAATGAAGAACAAGTCATTAAATACCAAGCAAATTTCATGCACATGAAGCGCATATGACAAAAATATTTTTTAGGTTCAATAAAGGTTTTAATGTTAAGTTTGAGCTTAAATTTTGTCCTATAAGAATGAAGCGACGATGTATCAACCAACGCATTTTAAACATGATGAACTCCCTGATCTGATTGATCTTATGCGTAAGTATGCTTTGGCGACAGTAATACTGACTGCACCCAATGGTGAGTTGGAAGTGAATCATTTACCACTAGAATATGACGCTGAGTCAGGCGAATTGGGCATATTGCGCGGTCATATTGCCAAGGCTAATCCAATGTTTGAATTGCTAAATCAGTCAGCGCAAGCCTATGTGATTTTTCATGCCGATGATGCATATATTTCGCCAAGCTGGTATGAGGGAAAACAGGAGCATCATCGCGTTGTACCGACATGGAATTACCGCGTGGTACATGTCAAAGGCAAGATACGTAAAGTTGCAGATGAAAAATATATACGAGGTGTTTTGGCTCGATTGACTCGACAACATGAAGCTAGCCAACCCGTGCCATGGAAAATGGGTGATGCACCGAATGATTTTATTGCAGAACAACTGGAAAAAATTGTAGCAATTGAAATCGATATTCAGTCGATGATCGGGAAATTTAAATTGTGTCAAAATCGCAGCGCTATAGATGCGATGAATGTGGAAAAAGCTTTGGAAAGGTCAAATGCTGAAATGGTTGAGTCGATCAAAAAATTTTATCCCATGAAATAACAGGCTAAAAAATCATGCCCAATAGGATTGAAACTGAACGTTTATGCATGAGAAAGTATCAGTTAGGAGATGAAATTTCATTATTTGATACATATTTTTCGAATATAGAAGCAACTCGTTATCTGCAGCGGTTACCACATTTAACGATTCAACAGACCAAGAGTGTTTTAGAAAAGTGGGCGGATCATTGTTGGTCGACAGATAATCCTGATTTTGCATGGGTGATTAGTGATAAGAATACGCAGTTAGCGATGGGCTTACTGTATTTCTTCAATCAAGAAAACCATGGAGAAATACATTTTGGGTTAGGGGTGAATTTTCATGGTTGTGGTTATATGACTGAGGCCTTAATTGGGGTAATTAAGTATTTAAAGCAGAATCATGTCACGAATGTTGTTTCATCTTTTTGTGCTGAGGAACATCTAGTATCACAAAATGTCTTAATGAAGGCAGGATTTAAACAAGATAAAGATACAACGCATTGGGCTACATTTCCAATGCTAGACGATCAGCTCCATTCTTGTTTTACATATCGAATGGAATTATGAGATTATGAATAAGTAAATATGCTTATGATTTTTTGAAAAAGTTGCACCCAGTGTTTATGTAATAAGAGCAGTAAAATAAAAAAATGCCCGATAAATCGGGCATTTTTGATTTTGTGTATTTAATTAAGCTTGGTTGGTAAAGTAATCTTCAGAGAAGTTCATGATCACTTCAGAACCTGCTTTCACTTTAGCAATGCGTAAAGCCAATTCAGGCAAAATACGCTGCGTGAAGTAAAGAGTCAGTGCAAGTTTGTTTTGGTAGAACTCGCCATCTTTGTCTTTTGCTGCATCTGCAATGCGGGCAAACATATAGGCAAAGCTGAGTAGGCCTACAGCATGTAAGTAATCAACTGCTGCTGAGTTCGGGAACTCAATGTTTTCACGAGCAGCTTCGAGTACATATTGAGTCACTGCTTCAACTTCAGCTGCTGCATCTAATGTTGCATCTTTAATGTAGTTCAAGCTAGCATCTAAGTTGTTTGTAAAATCACGGATTTCTTGGATATATTCAGCAATGAATTCACCATTGCACTTAATGGTTTTACGACCAATTAAGTCTTGAGATTGAACGCCGTTGGTCCCTTCGTAAATCTGTGCGATACGCAGGTCACGAATACATTGTTCCATACCCCATTCACGAATAAAGCCATGACCACCGAAGACCATTTGCGCATCGAGTGTTGCTTGGAAAGCTGTATCTGTTAAATACGCTTTCGCAATCGGTGTTAATAGCGCAACACGGTTATTGGCTGCTTTGACTGCTTCTGGGTCAGTAGAGAACTTGGTAATGTCTAATTGTTGACCGACATAAACCGCAAATGCACGAGACGCTTCATTGTTGGCACGTGCGTTCAGCAACATACGACGTACATCACCATGAACTAAGATGCTGTCTGCAGGTTTTGCAGGTGATTGAACGCCAGAAGCGCTGCGACCTTGTAAACGATCAGTCGCATATTGCGCTGCATTTTGATAAGCAAATTCAGAAGCACCTAGGCCTTGAATACCCATAGACAGACGTTCGTAGTTCATCATGACGAACATCGCTGCAAGGCCTTCATTTTCTTTACCAACCAGGTAGCCTTTCGCGCCATCAAAGTTCATCACACATGTTGCAGACGCTTTGATCCCCATTTTATGTTCAATTGAACCAGGGCCTACAGCATTACGCTCTCCCAATGACCCATCTGCATTCACCAAGAATTTTGGTACGATGAATAGTGAAATTCCGCGTGAGCCCGCAGGCGCATCAGGCGTTTTCGCTAAAACTAAGTGGATGATATTTTCAGAAAGGTCGTGGTCACCGCCAGTGATGAAGATTTTCGTACCTGTAATGTTATAAGTACCGTCTTCATTACGTTCGGCTTTAGTTTTGATAATACCTAAATCTGTGCCTGCATGCGGTTCAGTTAAGCACATGGTGCCTGACCATTCGCCTGTATACATTTTTGGCAAATAAGTTTCTTTTTGCTCTTGTGATGCATAGCTGTTTAATGCCATGCCTGCACCTACAGAAAGAAGCGGGTAGAGCATGAATGATGGGTTGGTTGCAAACAGCATTTCGTCAGACAGAACAGTCAGCATTTTTGGCATGCCTTGACCACCCCATTCTTCATCTGCGCCTAGACCAATCCAACCGCCTTCTGCATATTGTTTAAATGCTTCTTTGAAACCAGCAGGAGTCGTGACATTGCCATTGCTATAGGTTGCGCCTTCTTCATCACCTGTACGGTTTAAAGGATGAGTGACGTTTTGCGCAAATTTTGCCATTTCTTCAAGAATGGCTTCTGCAGTAGCAGCATCAACGTGAGCAAGATTTTCGTTGTTTTGCCAGAATTGTTCTGCTTTAAAAACATCATTTAAGATGAATTTCATATCTGCAAGCGGCGCATTATAAATTGGCATGTTCGTTCACCTGTTTATTGTTTGAATCTGTGGACTTGGGGCAATTTGTATCGACATAAAGCGTGGAGAAAATTGACCAAAGTAAAATTATGAGACTATTTATAAAGAAAAAGGACTGCCAATGCTATGACCGTCCTTTCTCTATTTCTGCACTCAAGAGTACAATTTTTTGAATATGTTTTAGATATTCACATTAGAATGCAAAGTGTTCTGCATCCAATGCCATAAGAGGATCTAGGCCACCTGCGATCACTTCTACATGAGAGCGAACGCGCGGTAAGATTTTCTTGAAGTAGAAGCGAGCAGTCGTTACTTTCGCATTGTAGAAATCAACATCTGTTGTTCCTGCAGCTAAAGTTTCTTGTGCAACTAGCGCCATGCGAGCCCATAAATAAGCAAGCGTTACATAACCAGAGAAGTAGAGGTAATCGACTGCAGCAGCACCCACTTCTTCAGGGTTTTGCATTGCTTTCATACCAATCTGCATGGTTAAGTCGCCCCATTCTTTGTTTAGCGCAGCAAGCGGCTCAACAAATTCTTTCATGGCAGCGTTGTCTTTGTTAGCTTCAACAAATTTATGGATGATCTTGGTGAAGTCTTTCAACATTGCACCTTGAGTACCCAATACTTTACGGCCTAACAAGTCAATTGCTTGAATTTCAGTCGTACCTTCGTACAAGCAAGAGATACGTGTATCACGTACGATTTGCTCCATACCGTGTTCTGAAATGAAGCCGTGGCCACCAAATACTTGAACACCGTGTTTTGCAGATTCAGAACCTGTTTCAGTCAAGAATGCTTTAGCAATTGGAGTTAATAATGACAAGATATTGTCAGAGAACTTACGTTCTTCTTCAGTTGCACCTTGTTCCACGATATCGGCATGGAAAGACAATAAGTAAACCAGAGCACGACCAGCTTCAGCAAATGATTTTTGCGTAAGCAGCATGTTGCGCACTGCAGGGTGCACGATAATTGGATCTGCTTCTTTTTCAGGTGCTTTAGGGCCTGAAAGTGAACGCATTGCCAAACGGTCTTTTGCGTAAGCAAGTGCACCTTGGAAAGCGCCTTCAGAAGCTGAAAGACCTTGTACAGCAGTACCGATACGTGCAGTGTTCATGAATGTGAACATGCAGTTTAGACCGCGGTTTTCAGGGCCAATCAAGAAGCCTTTTGCGTTATCAAAGTTGATGACACAAGTCGCGTTACCATGGATACCCATTTTGTGTTCAATCGAACCACAACGTACCGCATTGCGCTCACCAATTGAGCCATCAGCATTTACATTGAATTTAGGTACGATGAATAATGAAATACCTTTCGTGCCTTTTGGTGCACCTGGAAGACGAGCAAGGACGATATGGATGATGTTTTCAGCCATGTCGTGTTCACCAGCAGAGATAAAGATTTTCTCGCCAGAAATTGCATAGCTGCCATCCGCTTGTGGTTCAGCTTTAGAACGGATAATACCTAAGTCAGAACCTGCATGAGATTCTGTTAAGCACATCGTACCTGTCCATTCACCTGAAACAAGTTTAGGCAGGTAAGTGTCTTTTTGTTCTTGAGAACCGTGATGTTCTAATGTGCGGACAGCACCGTGAGACAGACCAGGGTACATACCCCATGCCCAGTTCGAAGTACCCACCATTTCTGAAATGATGTTACCTAGTGAAACTGGTAGACCTTGACCGCCGTATTGTTCTTCAGCAGATAAAGATGGGAAACCCAGTTCGATATATTTTTGATACGCTTCTTTAAAACCAGTTGGTGTTGTTACAACGCCATCATTCCAAGTACAACCTTCACGGTCGCCGACTTGGTTAAGAGGAGAAAGTTCATTTTCACAGAAGTCAGCAGCAGCTTCTAGATATTGGTCAACCAACTCACGACTTACGGTGTCTGAAAATGCAGGCAGTTGTGCATAGTGATCTTCTGCTTTTAAAAGTTCATGCAGAACAAATTGCATATCACGTAAGGGCGCTTTGTATTGTGGCATATCGTTTTCCTCAATACTGGTTTCTACCAGCGTTAGTAATCCTAAATAACATTTGAACGTGTCTTCAATGACACGTATTGGAATGGTTCTAATCGTGCAACATCTTCTTATTGGGTACAAGCATTTCAGGGTGATTTGTTGGTGACTGTAAAGTCAAAGAAATATCCCTTGAAAAAGCTAAGTGCATTGAGTGTAAACGCTTTTAGATGAAAATGAATGACACAAATAGTCAAAAAGCGTAAAAAGATATGTCCAATAAAAAAGGCACTCATGGGAGTGCCTTTTTTAAGCAATGATATTGCGATCTAAGTTTGGATTATTTTACTGGTGCTGGCGTTGGGGCAACAGGGGCTTTAGGTTGGAAGCGCACTTCACATTTACCATTGATTTGCTGTTCGCCAACTTTAATGGCAACCGCACTGCCATCGGTTTTGCCTTGGCATGCTTTCATAATGGCTTGTTGCTTCGCTTGGCGTTCAGCTAAACGTTGATCAAACTGTTTAGTCAGTTCTGCACGTTTTGCATCAGTCAGTGGCTCACTGCGTTGCATCTGACCACGCATGTCGCCACGCATTGGACGATGTTCACCGCGCATTGGTTTGTGTTCACCACGTGCTTTTTTCATGTCTTGACGGTCTGCTTTGAACACCATGGTACATGTACCATCAATGTTTTTATCGCCAGCTTTTACTTGAACTGTTGAACCTGTAGCCTTGCTATTACAAGCTTTTTGCATATCAGCAAACACTTGACGTTGCTCGGCACGCATTTGTTTAAAATGTTCACGTTGCTCAGGTGACATACGACGATCTTGATCACCATGATGTTGTTTCATCATACGGCCATGATCGTTATCTTTTGGTGCGGTTGTCGATTGACAGGCAGTTAATGCACCCATGCTCAGTACGCTTGCACCGATTAAAGCAATTTTGGTCATTTGTTTCATAGTCTTTACCCCACCAGATTAGATCTTTTTCCGATGGTTAAAGATTAAATAATAAAGATGTAGAAACAATGGAGAGTTTTTTAGTTGCGTGTTCGCTACAATAATGAATATAGAAGAAAAATGAGAGCTCTCTTTTGAAAATACGTCGTATCCCGATTGCCCTACGCTTGTTTCTGACTGTGCTGTTGACGACGCTCGTCATCACAACGGTAAGTCTTGGCGTTTTGCATTGGAATATGCAGCGTAATTTCACCAAATATGTGGCCGATGTCGAGATGCAAAAGCTTGACCATGTCATTGAAAATTTAGCCGATGTGTATACGGTCTATCATGATTGGGGCAATGCGATTCAGGCACAGATTCTGCAAATTGAAGGGCAGGCAGCGCCAGATGACTATGATCGTCTCTCTCGGTGGTGGCTACGTCGTCAATATGACATTGCATTGCAGCAGCGCTATTTCCAAGATCATAGTTTAAATGCAGCATCGATGCTGGCAACACCACAGCAAACGGCAGAGCAAAAAATTGAAGAGCTGAAATGGCTGGAACAAAACTTACCATCTGAGTTCCAACCCTTTGAAGGTTTAAAATTTCCTTTAAGTACGAACCAAAATGTATTCCGTCCAAAAGAGTCGAACACGGATGAAAAAGATGCAGATCAATCCTCACAAAGTAACAGTAATAATGGTGGTAAGAAACAATTTATCCAAATGCCTGACCGCTTGGGCTTGAGTTCGCGTTTATCTTTATATGATGCACATCGCCAATTTGTTGTGGGTGAGCCGACAGATGAACAAATCTCTTATCGTCCGATTATGGTGAATAATCAAATCGTGGGATATTTGGGGCTCAAACCTGTCCTCGATCAAGATGATGCGATCAGTATTAACTTCTTTAGTAAGCAAAAACGTTATTTATTATTGGTTTATGCACTTACGTTTATTGCAAGTTTGATTGCAGCATTGTTATTGGCAACATACTTTAAAAAACCGATTCAGCGTTTGTTAATGGGAACACGTGAATTAACCAAGGGCAATTATCAACATCAAGTTGCAGTGAACCGTAATGATGAGCTTGGTGATTTATCGAATGAATTGAATCAGTTGGCCGTAATTCTCGATCAGCATGAAACGTCACGTCGTCAATGGGTGGCCGATACTTCACATGAATTAAAAACACCTTTAGCAGTATTACAGGCACAGATTGAAGCGATGCAAGATGGCATCCGCAAACCAACGCCTGAACATTTTACTTCGATGCTGAATCAAGTGAGTAGTTTGAAAAAATTGACCAAAGATTTGGCAGATTTGGCGCAAGCTGATGCACAGCAATTAAATTGTTATCTCACTACGATTAATCCGTGGGATGTCGTTGTGCAGGAAGTTGAAAGCTTTAAGCCGAAGTTTGAGCAAGCAGATTTGAAAATTACCGCAATGGGCGAAGGGACTTCATTACAATTAGATATAGACCGTTTTAAACAGATTATGGTCAACTTATTGGGTAACAGTATTCGTTATACGGAAGCTGGTGGTGAAGTGCATGTTCATACTGAGCAAGATGAAACCCAGTGGACCGTGTATGTTGATGATAGCCCATTTGGTTTAACTGATGAACAGTTGGCACGTTTAGGTGAGCGTTTCTATCGTGTGGATGATTCACGTACGCGTGCAACTGGTGGTACAGGATTAGGATTGGCGTTATCCGTAAAAATAGCTAGAGCATTGGGTGGAGAGTTGAGTTTTGATCATTCTCCATTGGGCGGTTTGCGTTGCAAATTGACATTTCCCAAACAGATGAAATATTAAAAGGAAGCATGCATGAAACATATCATGTTGGTTGAAGATGAAGTGGAACTTGCACAGCTAGTGCGTGATTATCTAGAGGCTGCAGGCTTTGAAGTCAGCATGTTTCATGATGGTCAAGAAGCCTATGAGAGCTTCACGCAGCGTAAGCCGAGTCTAATGATTTTGGACCTAATGGTGCCACGTATGGATGGCTTAACCATTTGCCGTAAAGTCCGTGAGCAGTCTGATTTGCCGATTATTATGGTGACTGCACGCACTGAAGAAATTGACCGTGTATTGGGGCTTAATATGGGTGCTGACGATTATGTCTGCAAACCGTTTAGTCCGAAAGAATTGGTGGCACGTGTGCAAGCAGTATTACGTCGTTTAGAACGTAAAGCAGAGCCAGAGGTGAATGATTTATTCCGTATGGACAAAGCACAGCAACGCATTTGGTATCAACAAAAAGCGTTGAGCTTAACGCCAACAGAGTTTCGTTTACTAGAGTTGTTTTTAGAGCATGTAGGGCAGGTGTATTCACGTGCGCAATTGCTTGATCATATTAACCCAGACAGTTTTGAAGTGGCTGACCGTGTGATTGATAGTCATATTAAAAATTTACGTCGTAAGATTTCAGATGCAGCGGAAACCGGCAACCGTCATGAGTGGATTCAAGCCGTGTATGGCGTTGGTTATCGTTTTGAATATCCAGAAGATTAAAATAGATTGTAAATACTATAAGGACAGGCTTCGGCCTGTTTTTTTTGCTACGTGTATAGCTAGTTGCATTAATTTTAAATACAAGAAGAACCGAAAGCCATAAAGATATAAAATGTGAAATTTGCGCATTTAATGAAAATTGGTTATTATTTTGCTGGAATTTTAACCAGTATGTTTGGGCTGGCAGAGTTCAATGTAGACATAACAATTTTTAAAAATGGAACAGCCAGAGGGCAGAACAGATGAAAAATAGCGCTTTTGTAAAAATAATAATGGTCACGGGTGTCTTGGGTTTAACGGCATGTGGTGGTAGTGATCGTGACGAGACAGGGAGTGTACCGCCAGAGCCAGTTGCCGATGCTATGGTACAAAAGAGCGTAGAAGAGCTGACTTTATTAGATGTGAATAATCTTGCTTTAAATGCTGCGTCGATTCAGATTTTAAGTGATGAAGAATGGCAAAAAGTACAAGCAGGCAGTCCGAAAACAGCAACAAATACAATCACAGCAGATGATTCTGAACAGTTCTTTCCACCGATCAATAGTTTACCGACAGCAACTCATTTTAAAGGTCAAAGTTATCTTGCCAATGCTCAAGGCATCGTTAAACTGCCTAAATTGGCTACAGGCACATATTATGTTTTGGTCACTAAAAATGGACAGTCTGCAGTTTCGGCATTCTTGATCCATCCTAAAAATACCAATAAGAGCATTGTGTTGAATGTGGTTCTCAACTGCTTAGACCAAGACTGTCAGACACTAAGTGATGCACCAGTCAATGATGCAGTGGTCGGAACATTGTCTGGTCAAGTGATTTTTAAAGGGAAGCCTTTGGCGAATGCGCAAGTGTCATTGTCTGGCGGTACAGCGACCAATGGCGCATTTGTTAGTGCTTTGACTGATGCCAATGGATATTTCACGCTTTCATTTAATGTATCCAGTGCGCTGCTTGAAGCATTGAAAAATGCCACGCTCACTATTAACGGTGCAGGAATTAATACTATTACGAAAAAAGTTACGGTCATTGCTTCTTCTGCATCGGGCTATCAATTTGAAGTGCTGCCTGAAACGGCATCTGCAGATGTGGTATGGCGTGAAACTTTTGAAGTGGACTCTGCAACCCGCAATGCATGGACAAGGTCGCAACCAAGTGTGGCTAATGTCGACTGGCAGTTGCTAAACAAAGGTCACAACATTCGTAATAATCAAGTAAATCAGCGTGTGCGCTTAGCGCCGAATGATCAGAGCCAAGGCAAGGTGCCTGAGCCACTGCAAGGCAATACAGCATATTGGTATGGTGACAAAGTAAATGGTAATTTTATTGGCGCTTTAAGTGATTCATCCACGGCTCTAGAGTTTGATGGCGGCACCTCGCAGTATGACAATAGGGGTGAATTGATTTCACCTGCCATTAATCTAAGCCAGTATCAGGCGCCTTTGAGTTTAAGCTTTAAAACATGGTGGGAAATTGAGTCGGTCAATCCAAATAATCAGGGATTCGATTTGATGAATATTTTAGTTTCTACCGACGGCGGCAATAGCTTTAAGACTTTGGCTCGTTTAAACCCGCTGGCAGATCCATCCTCTGCATATGAGCGCGCGCCGATTCCATACAGTAATTTAGGCTTTAACCTCGCACCGGCTGCTGTTCAGCAAGAAGCAATTTCATTAGATGAATATGCAGGCAAGGCCAATGTTCAGCTGAAATTCCAATTTAGAACGGTCGATGGACTTTATAATGGTTTCCGTGGCTGGATGATTGATGATGTGGTGATTCAGAAAAAAGCCGGAACTTTCCCATTATTTGATGGTGTGAGTTTTGATGAAAATTCAGATAGTTTCTCTCAGGACTATAGTGGCTTCGCTGCAAAACAAGCGGGCACTGTGCTGAAAAGCACGAAGAGTTATGCACGGTGGGCTGATGTTCCACAGCGTAAATAACGATTTACATGACACCGCAGCATAAATAAATAGGTTTAGACGTACTGCATTCACTATCAATCATCCATCAAGTGAAGTGAATGCTAAAAAGCAGCTCTCTATTGAGGGCTGTTTATATTTAAAGGGACAATATATTCAGCCACTTAAGTATGCTGGCAGCTAAATTTTCTGGCTGTTCTAATAGAACCATATGGCCTATATTGTCCATCCTATCAAGTTGACTATGTGCTATAGATTGATGCAGCTCACGTACTGTATTCCATAATGATTCATACAGAAATGATCTGCGAATATTTGGCTGCAAAGAGCTGCACAGGCTACAATCCACTTTTTTATAAGATGAGAACGTGTTGTGAGCAGCGAAATGCCTCAACTGCAGCGCCGATTAAAGAACCGTCATATTCAGCTGATTGCAATGGGTGGCGCAATCGGGACAGGGCTATTTTTAGGCTCTGCGCATATTATTGAGTCGGCTGGACCATCGATAATTCTGGGCTATTTGATTGGTGGTTTGATTGCTTTTCTGATTATGCGCCAGTTGGGCGAGATGATTGTACAAGAGCCAGTCACAGGTTCATTCAGTCATTTTGCTTTTAAGTATTGGGGCAAGTTTGCGGGCTTTTTAACGGGCTGGAACTACTGGATTCTGTATATTTTAGTGGTGATGACTGAGCTGACCGCGATAGGCAAATATGTCAATTACTGGTGGCCGCATGTGCCTGCTTGGGTTTCAGTTTTGGTGTTTTTTGCTGTGATTACGCTAGCCAATTTAGCCAATGTCAAACTGTATGCAGAATCTGAATTTTGGCTGTCGATGATTAAGGTTGTGGCGATTGTTGCCATGATTATTTTTGGTGTGTATCTGCTACTTACAGCAGGCGCAGATTCTACCGCTTCGATTAGTAATTTATGGGTACATGGCGGCTTCTTCCCGCACGGTTTTGAAGGCTTATTCTACATGCTGGCCTTTATGATGTTTGCTTTTGGCGGCATTGAATTAATCAGCATGGCGGCGGCTGAAACTGAAAATCCTGATCAAAATATCCCGAAAGCGGTGAATCAGACCGTAATCCGCGTGTTCTTATTTTATATCTGTTCTTTGGCTGTATTGCTGTCGCTGGTGCCGTGGAACCAGTTGAAACTTGGCGGTCTGGATCATAGTCCTTTTGTGATGATTTTTAATCAGATGGGGATTGATTGGGCGGCGCATTTGCTGAATTTTATTATTTTGACGGCATCCGTTTCGGTCTGTAATAGCGGCATGTATGCCAATAGCCGCATGCTGCTCGGTTTGGCAGAACAGGGCAATGCGCCAAAAGCATTTAAACAGGTGAATAAATACGGTACGCCGATTGCTGCAGTTTTATTTTCTGCTTTGCTGATTTTTGGCTGTGTGCTGCTGAATTACTTCTTGCCTGAAAAAGCATTGAGTTATTTGATTTATATCGTGGTGAGCGCTGCGGTGCTGAATTGGATGCTGATCAGCTTGATTCACCTGAAGTTTAGAAAAGCGATGCAGCAGCAGGGCATACAAACTAAGTTTCCTGCTTTATTTGCACCGTTCACCAACTACTTTGTTTTGGTGTTCATGCTGATGATTTTATACATCATGTGGAATCAGGGCTTTATGCTGTCGGTGCTGATGCAGCCCGTATGGATTTTACTGCTGTATGTGCTGTTTAGAGTGATGCAAGCGAAGAAGGTTTAATACTATGAGGGCTTAGGGACGAGCCTTTGTTCATTGCCACTAAAGAATGATTTTGAAAATTCTGACAAAATACGCAAATTGAGTGAGTATTAATATAAAGACTGCTCTAGTGTATTAAATTCTAGGACAGCTTTTTATAAGAATATGATTTGTATTGGATAAAATAAATTATTTCGTATAACGTGTATTATGTTAATTTTATGAAATTTAAATAACGGATTTTAAATAAATATCCAGAATTGAATATATGAAATAAAGTACTGCACCTAAAAAAAGAAACATTTTCTGCCATTTACTTGTTGATGTTAATTTATTTGCTGCATTTTCAAAATTCTTAACTAATAATTTAGCTTCATCCATAGTACTAGACTTTTTAGATAATAGACTTAAGTATTCAGAATTAAATTTTAAAAAATTTGCCTTATGCCCTAATTGAGCAGATCCGAAAATGAAACTTAATGCTAAAAAAAGCAATGATCCTATAATTAACCAAATTAAATCACTCCAAATGACCTGCTTTAGCTGAGTCAAAATAAAACCAATTGAAGCTGTTGCTGCTGTAAGAAACATAAAAGTAGTTTTTTCAACTAAAGCTGTATGTTGTTTGTGTAGCTCAACTTGTTTAGAATTATCATCCATAATAAATTATTAAAATTCTTAATGTTAAGAAAAATATTAACATAAAAAATCAGGATTAAACGAGACTAATAAATAATAAAGTTTCTAACTCGTTATTTTATAAACAGTGGGGCACCAAACAACTATCTAATTAACATAATAGTGATTATTTGAAATTCTCAATATTAACTTAATTGTAAGGGAAGTGTTATCTAAACACTTCTCAGCAATTCAATCCTCTGCCGTTGTCCTTTCTTTAACTTCGACACCACCAATTCATAAGAATTTAGCACCAAATCTTGCAGCAGTTCTTCTTCCAATTCTTCATCTGCAAATACAGAAATCCAATGCTGCTTATTCATATGCCAACCCGCACGAATAAAGGGATAAATATCTCTAAACATTGCGCCATTGTCTGGCAGCACTTTTAAATTGATCGCTGCTTTGCCTTCTAAATGAAAACTCAGCATAAAAACCTTATCCATCACTTTAAACACATCACAGCCTTCACCAAAAGGCTGGCTGCACGTGGTTTCTGGCAGGACTAAGGCTGTCTTCGCAGCTACAGCATGTAATGCAATCATAGGGGATACCCAAAAATAAGCCTGAGCGTTAAAGCCTAAGGATGAATATTAATCGCTGTATCATTATTCACCAGTTGCCAAATTTCATCCATATCAATATTGCGCACTGCAATACAGCCCCAAGTCCAATCTTTTTGTGGGAAATACGTCATCAGTTGTGGTGCAGCTTTCATTTGTAAACTGGTCGCCGAACCATGAATCATAATGTCACCACCTGCAGAAACCCCTAGATTTTTAGCCTTCTGTTTATCGGCCGCATTGGGGTAAGAGATATGCAAAGATTTATAAAATGCGCTTTGCGGATTGCGCCAATCTATATGATAAGTTCCTTCTGGCGTCTTGCCATCACCTTCTTGAACTTTATGCCCAAGCGGTTGAAAACCCAGACGCATCGGGTAACGCCGAATGACCTGATCCTGATGTTTTAACTCTAAATAACGCTCAGCTTTATGTACCTGAATATTGTCGATCGGCGTTTCTGTGCGAATTTTTTGAATTTGTGCATCGCTTAATTCAGGTGGAAAGGCCAGTACATTGGTAGGTGTAGGTAGATATTTTTCAAATTTTTGATAGGCAAAGTAGGCTACCGCAATACAGAAGAGGGTAGCGAAACTAAAAATGGCGATACGTTTTCTTGTCATTATTTTTGAGAGGATGAAGTGCTTTCGCAGTCCATCGATTTCTGAATTGTGGATAATGTTTAAATTATCCACAATTTTGATTCGAGTGAAATGTGGATTTGTGGATAATTTTTTAAGACGAGCAGCTGACCATCACTTCAGGCACATCACTTGGCAAAGGTCCTAAATCTTCTGTTGTCTCCAGTTCAGGCTGTTTAATAAATGGTTTACTGAGCAATGTAAATAAACGTTCTACCTCTGAAAAATCATTGCGTTCAGCAAGCTCAATCGCCTTTTGCGCCATATGGTTACGCAAGATATATTGCGGATTGGCCTGTGCCATTTCCGCATCTAAAGCATCGGTGTCCTGATGTTCACGGATACTTTCATATTGTGCCAAGAAACCTTCAAAGGCGCGGCGGTCTAAGCAGTCATCTTTAATGGCTTCATATTCATGATTTTGCAGACGAATAAAGCTTTGCGTGTAGTCCAGCTGTTCACTTTGCAGAATACGCAAAAAGGCCATGGCGCAGTCAAAGCTGTCTTTATGGAAACTTGGCAAACCCATTTTCTGAGCTAAGCCCAATTTATAATGTTCCAAGAAGGTCGGTTCATAATGCTCTAAGCACTTAGCTAAATCGTCTTTCCATTGTTCTTTGTCATAATTCGCAGGGCAGAGCGGAATGAGATTATTCAGCCATTGCCATAAATTCCAATGCCCAATGCTCGGCTGCTGCTGATAGGTATAGCGGCCTTGGTAATCCGAATGGTTATTGATCCAGTTTGGGCGGAAGCGCTCCATAAATCCATAAGGTCCAAAATCGAGCGTTGAACCAGTAATATTCAGATTGTCAGTATTCATCACGCCATGTGCGAAACCAATGAGCTGCCATTTGGCAATCATCACTGCGGTACGCTGAATGACTTGAGTGGCAAAAGCTAAAATCGGTTGTTCGGCATCCAAGCATTCAGGGTAGTGCCATTCAATGCATTTTTGCGTGAATTCATGTAGTAAATCACCCTGATATTGATTGATCCATTCAAAATGTCCCAATCGGATATGACAGTCAGATGTACGTAGCATCATCGCACCGAGCTCGAGTTTTTCACGCTGTACGCCTTGTTCAGAGCTGGTAAAACCCATGGCATTACTTGATGCAACACCTAAGCTGTTCAGCGCATGTCCTGCAAGATATTCCCGAATTACTGAACGTAGCACCGCACGGCCATCACCCATGCGTGAATAAGGCGTAGAACCTGCACCTTTGAGATGGAGGTCAATGGTTTGCCCATGTTTATCTACTATTTGCGCAATCAATAAGCCGCGACCATCGCCCAATTGGCCGGCCCATTGACCAAACTGATGACCAGCATAGACCATCGCTAGCGGCTCAAATTCCTCAAAGGTTTTTTGCCCACTGCAAATCTCTACCCATTGAGCTTTATCTTCATCCGACCATTGTAACTGTTCAGCCAAAGCAGCATTGAAATGTCCTGCTTTTGAACCTTTTAAGGGTACAGGCTGCTGATAATGGTACAAGCGAGGTGGCAGGGTGGTATATCGGGCATTGAACAGCATAATGATCTTTAAAAATTCAAATTATGTTGAAACTATAGCAAAGACCAGATAGAAAAACTGTAGCTTAAAATGATAAAGCCTCCACAAGGGAGGCTATATCATTTGAGAAGCTTAAAACAATTAAGCGGTTCTCTTTTTCAAATTACGCATTAATTGATTCAGTGTTTCACGGTGCTGAGATAGGCGTTGTTCAACTTGCTGGAATTCAAGTTTGAGTTTGTCATCCATTTGATGAATTTTTTCAGCAACTGCTGTTTTCTTCGCTTGAATTTCCTGTTCTTTTAATTTTGCCCAGTCATTCAAGGTTTGCGAAAACGCATCATATTCTTGAGAAATACGTTGTTTTGCTGTGGCGATGTCATCGGTCATATTCAGACCATAAATCGCAAGGTCTTGTTCAGCATATTTAAACTTCATTGCCAACTCAGCTTTTTTAATATTAAAGCTTGGAATACGGCGTAAGTTCTTTGCCAAACCTAATTTAGAACATGACCAAATTAGCCATTTAGTTGGGTCATATTGCCACCATTTCACACCATTACGGTAGTCGTATTGAAAAATGTGGTGATAGTTATGATAACCCTCACCCCAAGTAGCAATAGCTAGAACAAAGTTGTCGCGTGCTGTATTTTCATCAGTATACGGACGTTTTCCCCACATATGGCAAAGTGAGTTAATAAAGAAAGTTACGTGATGGCTTAAGATTAAACGCATTAAACCGCCCAATAATAGAACGCCCCACATATCACCTACAGCCCAACCAATTGGCAACAAAATAGCTGCGTGAACGGCAATCACTAGAGGGATGTAATATTTGTCTTGGAACATCACGACTTTATCTTTTAATAAGTCAGGTGCATTTTTATAGTTTGGTGCTGCTGCTGGATAATCACGAAGCATCCAACCAATGTGTGCATACCAAAAACCACGGTTGATTGAGTATGGATCTTGATCCACATCATCAACATGACGGTGATGTGTACGGTGGCCTGAAGCCCAAAATAAAATACTATTTTGAACTGCAAAAGTACCCATGAGCATTAAAATGATTTTTAAAGGCAAGGTTGCTTCATAAGCACGGTGTGCCCATAAGCGGTGATAACCTGCGGTAATACCTAAACTACTAACACCCAGTAAAACAAACATACTGATCCAAGCAGCGGCACTAAAATCATGATTAATGGCATATAACGGAATTGCAATAACTGCGACAATAGGTAAAAACACCAATGCAAAAATGGCAATCCAGTTCATTGGGGCTTTGGGTAGGGGAGCATTCATCTCCAACAGCACTCCTGAAACCTTGGGAGGTATAGATAGGACGAATCCCATTAAATTTTTAAGGGATTTTAAACGTACAGAATAGTAGCACGGGAAAACCCGTTTTCACCACTGTTATTGTACAGTTGTATTGTTCTAAACAGTAACATAATACGACTGAAGTTATTTGACTTTTTGTGGAGTAAAAAGATGCCAAAAAATCAGCAAATTTGTCAAAATAATCTGAAATTACTTATCAAATACTGCATCTGGGGCAGCTTTCTGATCAGTTGTCTTGGACTGATGGCTTGTCAAAATTCTCCTACACGGACAGTGACTACAAAGTTACACGGAAAATCACTGGGCAACAGTATTGAGCAGCCATTAAAACTTATTCGCGTGAACGATGGGATACAAGATATTCCATGGACGATTGTGAAAATCGCTGGACAAAAAGCTAAGTTCTTTCATCATCAACCTTATCTTCAGTTCAATTCGCAATTTCGCCAAATTCAGGGAAATACGGGATGTAACACTATCAGTGGCACTTATGTGATCGATACATTAAAACACAGCATTGATCTGAATGCCCGAGCAGGTTATTTCAGCTGTGATTCGGCTTTGGCTCAAGAGGCTGAACTTTCAGATGCCTTGCAAGCCGCAACACAATTCCAAATAAAAGGGAAACACATGACGATGCAAAACAGTCGGGGACAAACTGTATTGGTTTTGGAAAGAAAATAGACCGATTGAAATAGCGACGTGTTGATTGAGAAGTGAATTACACAAATCTAGGTGAACAAAGCAGCATTAAAAATGCTGCATCATTAATTTAGGATAGTCGGTAATTAAACCGTTGATGCCCCAATCTTTAAGCTGTTTAGCACGATCAACGTCGTTGACGGTCCATACACTCACATTTAATTTTGCCTGCTGTGTGGCCTGAATAATGTCTGAATTGGCAAGTTGGTTCATCCAACCGATTTGGATACAACCTAATTCAAGTGCTTGTTCAATCGCTTTAAATTTTACGTCCGTTTCAACCAAAAGCCCGCGTTTGAAGCCGGATTTTTTTTGTTGCAAAGCAAGATGAATTTTAGGGTCAAAACTGGTGATCACCGCGGAATGTTCGAAACCTTGGAGCTGTTGTTCCAAGGTTTCAGTCAGCGCTTCAGCTTCAGTCTGTGTCTTCACTGCTTTCACTTCGACTTCAATATGATCGAAGTTATGAATAATTTTGAGCGTTTGTTCGAGCAGTGGCGTCGGCTCAACTTTATTCCATTCTGACCATGTCACTGCATGGTTATACGGTTCTAACTCTTGTGAACTACATTCATATAGATGTTTATCTTGACCTGCCGTTCGCATAAATTGGTCATCATGCATGATCACTAGGGCACGATCTTTCAGTTGCCGAACGTCAAATTCGACCGCACGAATCCCTAAATCTTGAATATATTGGAAACCACCTAGGGTATTTTCAGGTGCTTCACCACGAGCGCCACGGTGACCGATTATGCGCATACGAGGCCTACAAAAAAGGATGTTAAGAACATAATGTCCTGTAAGCATGACAGGGAGATGACACTGTTATTTTGATCCGATCATCCTGAAATACAAGAATGATCGGACGAAATGTTTCGATTTATTTCAATGTAAAATAGACTTTTAATTGGTCAAAGGATTTGAGCAATTTTTGAATCCAAAAATTATTGATCAATCGTGTCGTTAATATTTTTCTGCCACAGCACCTCAGAACCACCTTCAGCGCGTTGTAATGTACGCGATGCGACAAATAACCAGTCTGAAAGTCGGTTCAAAAGCTGCAATGACGGTGCTTGAATGTTCTGGTCACGGTTATGTACAGCCATTAAACGACGTTCTGCACGGCGGCAAACTGCACGAGCTTGATGGGCAAAGCTGCACACCAATGTTCCTGATGGCAGGATAAAGTCTTTGAGCATTGGCAGCGCTTCATTCATACGGTCAATGTCATTTTCCAAAAACTCAATTGACACAGGTTGTACCAAGTTGAAGTTTGGAATGCAGACTTCACCGCCCAAATCGAATAACCAATGCTGAATCAGACTAAGAGATTTGTCCCAAGCTGCTTTGTCTTCAATGCTGCTAAGTGCAATCTGCGAACGCAGTATTCCGATACTTGAATTGAGTTCATCGACACCGCCTAGGGCTTCGATGCGTAAATCATCTTTAGCTACGCGAGAACCGTCGCCAAGACCTGTCGTGCCTGAATCGCCTGTGCGGGTATAAATTTTACTTAAACGGTGGCCCATTTTAATTGTCCATTTTTTGATTAAAAGTTGAATAAATCAGTGTGAAATTAATATCTAACTGTGATGCCAAAGGAAGCCAAACGGCCGCCGTTCATATAATACAAACCTGAACCATACGATGAGGTTTTGTATTCGACATCACCGATATTTTGTAAATTGGTAAAGACTTTGAGGTTGGGATTGATATTCCAAAATGCACTCATATCAATAGTGGCATAACCGGGATTGCGTGCCTGATAATCTACGGTATCTGACTTGGCATTCAAGGTTGCATTCATGCCATAAATGTCATTGCTCCAACCTGTAGTCAAGCTTAAATTCTGACGTGGGCGACGCTGTAAATCTTGTTTTTTCTCATCATCTTGTGCTTTCACATAATGATAGCTAAGTTTGCTTGACCATTCGCCATTTTGCCATTGCAGATAGGTTTCCACGCCTTGATAAACCGCTGTATTTAGATTTTCTAAAGTGTAATGAGGACCGTTCACAATCAGATGGTCGATTTTGGTATGGTACACGGATAGACCGGTACTTAGCCCATGATTCAGCTTTTGGTCGACGCCAATCTCATAAGAAATACTTTCTTCAGGCTTTAAGTTTGGATTGCCTGACCAGCTGTTATAGCGTTCATCTAAGGTTGGCGATTTAAACGCAGTACCAATATTGGCATATACACTGGTAAGAGGCAGTGCTTGCAGACGAATTGCAGCTTGACCAATGGTATGGCTGCCATACTTTGCATCGTCTTCTAGGCGAATTCCGAGCTGTGTATTAAGACCATCTTGATGATATTGATGCTGTAAGTAATAACCTGTGCTGCGGTTATCATCTTGATAAGCCGTGCCATAAGACACAATATCACCGCTGATTTTGCGGTGTGTAATCCCGCTTAAAAGCGTTTGCTTTGGCGTCAGCTCAAATTTGGAATAGATTTCCGCTTCTTGGGTTTTATTGTGTGTGAAGTCGGTGGTTGAGACCTGATCTAGCTCATCTTTAAACTGAGAAAGTCGAGCGTGCAGTTCTAAAGCAGGTAACAGATGCACTTCACCACGGAGGTTGATCATTTCATTGTTAAAGTCTTGCGCGACATTGCTGTAGTTCAAGCAGTTATAGTCTTTATCTTCATTGCTACAACTGACATAAAAGCTGCGACCATCGTTATGACTATAGTCCAATGAATATGCATGATTTTCTTGTTTTGATCCGACTTTTGCACTCCAGCCTTTTTGGTCATAGCTTGCTGTGCTCAGTTCATCTAAATCAAAAACTTTGGTGGCATCTGATTCTAAGCGTTGCCCTCGAATCTGTGCGTAATAACCATGTTTTGCGGCATCTGCGCCAATAATACTTTTATAGGTTTTGTGTTCACCCACTTCTGTACTGGCAAAGGCGATATTTTCTGAGGGCGTCTTGGAAATAATTTGTACCACACCACCAATCGCATCTGAGCCATACAATACAGAAGCTGGCCCTTTTAAAACTTCGATTTGCTGGATATCGGTAGTATCTAAAAACTGTAATGGCGCCATGCCTGATGTTGCTGAGTTCAAGCGCACGCCATCGCGCAGTACGAGGGTATGGTCGGATTCTGTGCCACGCACAAAAATGGAAGCCACTTGTCCTAAACCGCCGTTTTGCACCATATTGATAGATGCATCGTTACGCAGTAAATCACTCATTTGGGAAATAGGGGATTGCGCTATGGTTGCAGGTTCAATAATAGATATACGCGCAGGCACATTTTCTAATTTTTCTGCAGAACGTGTTGCTGTGACGACAATGGTGTCCATTTTAGGTTGTGCAATGAAATCTGCTGCAACAGACATTTGGGAGCTAAAAATACAAAGCGCAGATATGCCAGCTGCAAGCGCAGTCGGCTGAAAAGGAAAAGGCATACAAAGCTCCATGCATTTACCCCACGTAAATGATTGAGTGATAGAACACAGTGAGCAGGTATCGGACTGGCAAGGCATTGCTTGCACACCGTTGCGGGGGCAGTGTTGTGGAAACTTCCCATGCCAACTGTTGTGAATGGCTTAAGTATAGAGAACTCCGATTTATCGAACAATCGAACTATGGGGTATTTGAAGATAGGTACATATACAGCTTGACTTGCTGTGGAGCAGAAATTAATCTGCCTGCGCTTCAGGTGCTTCCTTAATTGAGAAGTGAAACTGGGAAGTCAGTCCAGCAGTATAGAGCTGTTGTTATCTGACACTGCCCCCGCAACGGTGAATCGTTATTCATAACGTAAGTCCGGAGACCGGCCTGATGCAGACCTATTCATAATGCGGCGGGCGTTATAGCGGGATTGCATGCTTTTGTCTGAAAAATGGCAAGCCATCGCTTACCCAAAAACCGCCACGCGTTAACCACTTTTATTTCGCACGGGCGGTGCGATCGGGGAATACAGCATGCATTCTTTCTCTAAGACTCTTATCGGGTCGCTTTTTGTTTTATCTCCACTTTCTGCTGCGATGGCAGAAGACCAAGTTCATCAACTTCCAGTCATTACCAACACGGTTGCCAATATTGTTGAGCAAGACTCACAAAAAACTTTGGCAGCAGTCACAGTCATTAATCGTGAAGAAATTGAACGTAAGCAATTTACTTCTTTACAAGAATTGCTTCGTACAGTGCCGGGCGTAACGTATACCAACTCTGGTGGTTTAGGTCAGCCAACCAGTATTTCAATTCGTGGTACAGGTTCTACTGCGGTATTGGTATTGGTGGATGGTCAAAAACTGGGTTCGGCAACTTCAGGCCAAACTTCATTTGAGCATTTGCCAGTTGATCAAATTGAACGTGTAGAAGTGGTCAAAGGTCCGCGCTCAAGTTTATATGGTTCTGAAGCTGTAGGCGGTGTGATTCAAATCTTTACCCGTAAAGGAACGCAAAATGGCGTAAAACCATTTGCTTCGCTCAAGTATGGTTCACATGAAACTTACGATGCAAATGTCGGTGTGAATATTCGTCAGGATAATTCTTGGGCGACGCTGAGTTTGGCTGGCTTGAAAACACAAGGTTTAGATGTAACGACTTTGCCGACTGAAACAGATAAAGATGGTTATAAAAACTATTCTGGGTCAATCAAAGCGGGTCATCAGTTTAATGATCAATTTGCAGCTGATTTTAATGTTCTCTATGTAAATGGCGAAACAAATTACGATAGTCCATATAACGTAAATCCTTATAACAAGGTGGAGCAAAATGTGTATGGCGTTGGCTTTAGCTATTCTCCTGTAGATCTTTGGAAAATGCAGCTTAAATTTGGCCGTTCAGAAGATAAATACGAAACCTTTAGTGCAGATAAATCAACTGGTGTATTTGATACCACAAAAGACAGCATCAGCTGGTTAAACACATTATCTTTCAATGCAAACAACACACTATTGGTGGGTGTGGATTACTTAAATGATCAAGTCGACAGCACCACCAATTACGATGAAAAAGAGCGTGATAATGTCGGTTACTATGCGCAATATCTTGGCGATTTTGGTCGAGTTAACCTACAAGCTGCTATTCGTTTAGATGATAACGAACAGTTTGGTGATCACACCACAGGCAATGCCGCTGTTGGTTATTCATTTAATGACAACTACAGCACTTTTGTTTCATACGGTACAGCTTTCCGCTCACCGACATTTAATGACTTATATTATCCGGGTTGGTCAAATCCAAATCTAGTACCTGAAGAGTCTGAAAACATTGAAATTGGATTCAAAGGGTCGCAATGGCTGAACTGGTCTGTTTCTACCTTCCATAATGAAATTGATAATATGATTTCAGGCGGAACCAATATTGCAAAAGCAAAAATTAAGGGTGTGGAAGCTGAGTTCGGACAGTCACTGGGCAACTTCACGTGGAACTTAAACTATACTTATCAAGAGCCTGAATATAATTCTGGGGCGACCAAAGGTAATCAAATTGCGGGTCGTGCAGGCCAATTATTGAATGTATCTGCAGATTATACGATGGATAAATGGACGCTAGGTGGCTCTGTACACGCAGAAGACCAGCGTTATAAGGATGCCGCTAATACAACAAGCTTTGGCAGTTTTGCGACAGCAGATGTACGTTTAACCTATCAAGCGACCCCTGAATTTTCTGTACAAGCCAAACTTGCCAATATGTTTGATAAAGAATATTACACCGTGTATGACTCATTTGATGACTATTACTACCGTCAAGACGGCCGTACTGCTTGGCTAACCTTACGTTATGCAATGAAATAATTGAATCAATTATTCAAAAAGCTCTGATCATTCAGGGCTTTTTATTTTTGCGCAGTAATCATGCTGAAAATCCACGCAATGCATGAAAATTGCATTACAATGATTCGCCTTCATATTCATAGATGGGCTATGAATAGGGCGGAGTTAGAGCCAAAACAACATGCGAACCCGTGCCAAAATCTGCGGAATTACACGTATTCAAGATATTCAATCTGTCGTCCAAGCTGGCGTAGATGCGATCGGATTTGTATTCTTTGCGCCAAGTCCGCGCAGTGTAACGGCAGTGCAGGCTGCTGAACTGATTCAGCATGTGCCGCCGTATGTGCAGACCGTCGGTTTATTCGTGAATGCATCGGCTGCAGACATACAGGATATTTTAAAAAATTCGCCTGTAGACATCCTGCAGTTTCATGGTGATGAAAGCCCTGAACAGTGCCAAACGATTGCGCAGTCCGTTGGGCGCCGCTGGTATAAAGCCATTCAGATGAAACCTGAACTGGATGTGATTGCCGAAATCCAAGCCTTTCAACAGGCTGGGGCAAGCGCCGTACTATTGGATGCATGGCATCCAGAACTGAAAGGCGGTACAGGGCATAGCTTTGACTGGGCACAGTTCCCAAAACTCGATATTCCTTTAATTTTGGCAGGCGGTTTAACTCCGACCAATATTGAAGATGCGATTCAGACCACAGGCGCTTACGCCGTAGATGTGAGTGGTGGTGTAGAATCGGCAAAAGGTATTAAAGACCAACAACTCATAGAACGCTTTATGCAAGGAGTCCATCGTGGATCAGCAAAATAAGATTGACTATACCCAATTCCCTGACGCACAAGGGCATTTCGGTATTCATGGCGGGCGTTTTGTGTCAGAAACTCTAATGGCAGCACTTAAGGACTTAGAAAAGCTCTATTTCCGCATGAAAGATGATGCCCAGTTTTTGGCAGAATTCGACCGTGACTTGGCGTATTACGTCGGTCGTCCTAGTCCTTTGTATTATGCTGAACGATGGTCGAAAGAGTTGGGTGGTGCGCAAATTTATTTAAAACGTGAAGACCTGAACCATACAGGTTCACATAAAGTGAATAACACCATTGGTCAGGCTTTGCTGGCTAAGCTTTCAGGTAAAAAACGTATTATTGCCGAAACAGGTGCGGGTCAGCACGGTGTAGCAACGGCAACGATTGCAGCGCGTTTAGGCCTTGAGTGTGTGGTGTTTATGGGGGCGGAAGACGTAAAACGTCAAGCCATGAACGTGTACCGTATGCGTTTATTGGGTGCGACTGTTGTACCTGTGGAAAGCGGTTCAAAAACATTGAAAGATGCGATGAACGAAGCAATGCGTGACTGGGTAACCAATGTTGACTCTACTTATTATGTGATTGGTACTGTGGCTGGCCCACACCCATATCCGCAATTGGTTCGTGATTTCCAATCGATCATTGGCCGTGAAGCACGTAAACAGATTCAAGAACAAGCAGGCCGTCTGCCAGATGCCTTGGTGGCATGTGTGGGCGGCGGTTCAAATGCAATGGGCTTATTCTATCCATTCTTAAATGATGAAGATGTGAAAATGTACGGTGTTGAAGCGGCAGGCTACGGCATTGAAACGGGCAAGCATTCTGCACCATTAAACGCAGGTCATGTCGGTGTACTTCACGGTAACCGTACGTACTTGATGTCAGATGATCAAGGTCAAATCATTGAAACACATTCAATTTCTGCAGGTCTAGATTATCCAGGTGTAGGCCCTGAGCATAGTTTCCTCAAAGATATGCACCGTGTGAACTATGTGCCAATCAATGACACTGAAGCGCTACAAGGCTTCCGTGATTTAACCCAAATTGAAGGTATTATCCCTGCATTGGAAAGCTCACATGCGATGGCTTATGTGACGAAACTTGCGCCGACCATGGACAAAGACCAAATCATTATTGCGACTGTATCAGGCCGTGGTGATAAAGACTTAATGACCGTTGCCCGCATTGATGGCGTGGAAATGGTTGAGATGTAAACTCCTTTAAACCTCTCCCTTTGGGAGAGGTTTGGAGAGGGTGAATTAAAAATCGCGAAGAAGTCATTCCGCGCGATTTTTTTTGGGCTGAAAATTTTATTAAGGCAAATCACTACAAAACTGATGCAGAATAAAAGTGTGAAATAAATCACAATACTGTGTAAATTTTATTGCTTTAGAAAGACTTTATAACAATGACGTTTACCCAATTGGTTCGTGCAGAATCCTTTCCAACCCATATTTATTGGCAATGGCGTGATACTTTTGCGCTGTGCATTCTTCCGCTGATCTTGTTCAACAGTTATGTCTTAGACCAATATTTTGGTGTTTCAGCTCAGGTTGCTTTGGGTGATTCGATCTTTCGCGGTATTTTATTTATTGCCGTGTGTTGGCTCTATAAAACGATGCTGTATACGCACTGGCAAAAGTATAAACAGGCCTTTTGGCGTTCAAGCCTGTTGGTGGTTGTCGGTGCAGTCGTCTTACAAGTAGTGATTTCTTTTACACGCAGTCTGTTGCCAGTGGGAGAGAGCATTGAAAAAGAATCGACCATTGATCCTAATACGATTGCGTTTTTTAGCTTGCTGATCATCAGCCTTGGGCCATTATTTACCGCTTTGCTTGAAGATATTATTTTCCGCTATACCTTGCTGCAAAAGCTGTTTGTACAGCCGTGTCTATGGCGAGTGATTTTGGTCTTACTGAACTCAATCTTATTCGGCTTGATTCATTATCATAATTTCGATGGCGATTTGATTGCGACCATCAGTTTTATGGCGGCAGGCCTATTTCTCAACCTCATCTATTTGTGGACGCGTAACATTTGGCATGTCTTACTCATTCATTTCGTTAACAATGCAGTACTATCGCTAGGCGGCGTGATTTTATTGAAATTGCTTCAGCCCTATGTGGGCAGTTGAAGTCAAAAATAGGGGGAAGATTGTGTCCAGTTTATTTATGGTGATGCTCGGCGGACGCCATCCAAGAGCAAATATTGAAGTGCATGACGTCATTCTTGCAGTGGGTAACGCATTAGAAGAGGTTTATCCGCAACTGAGAACGGCATGGTTTGGTGAGCAAAAAGGCTTACATATTGATGCTTGGGCACAAGTACATACAGTCAGCACTGAAAATCGACATTATCGCATCCAATTTTGTGATGCTGCGCCCCGAGCTGAAGATGAAAAATTATGGCTGATTAATCTCGGGGGATATGATGCTCGCGAATTTGGTGAATCACATCGTTATGTTTTGGTGACAGGACAAAATGCCAGCGTTGCAAAACAACGGGGCAAAGCTTTTTTTGAGTCACATTGGCAAAAACAACATACCGACCGAACCCTAGATGTCGATGATTGTATTGCGATTGATCATGTCTATGGGCGCTATATCGAATTGGTTGAAACGCCGCATAGCCAACAAAATTCATGGAAAAATGATTACATCTTAATAAATGAACATTTGTGATGATTAAGAGCTGAAATGTCAGCTTTTATATTTTTTTGTGATATTCGCCTGAAATCAGATGGATTGTCTTTTCAGGCGTTAAATAATAGGCATAATAACATTCAGGATTTAGACCTTAAACCTCAATGGAATGGCGTATATGGATTTAATACGGCCGAATGGACAGCCGCATTATGGGCGTTTTAGTGAACTTCCCAATCGCATCGATTTAAGTAAGTATGAATATAAGACACCGTATGGAAAACGACTTGAAGGTTGGCGTAAGCGTTTAAAATATAAAAAATTTAAATTTTGTTGTATTCAGCATGAACATTATACGATTGGTCTAGCAATTGCCGATATCGCGTGGGCGGGGCACGGTTTTGTCTATGTGTATGATCATATTACGAATGAAGTGTTGGAATGGAATTCGATTAATTTCCTGTCACGTAATACCGTTTTAGATGAACAACCTTTATTTAATCAAAGTCATTTTATTAAGTCAGGGATTCAACTGGATATTCAGCATGCCAATGGTGTGCGATACATTCAAATGTCAAAACATGGCGAACTCAAACTGAGCGCTCGAGTGTTTTGCGCAGGGACTGATCCGCTGAGTATGTGTAGCCCCACAGGGATTAATGGTTGGACCTATACTCAAAAATTGACGACGTTAGGGTGTGAAGGTTTCTTTATCAATAAGCAAGGCAAAACCATTCAATTCCATGACCGGACATTGGTGTCTTTAGATGATACCTGTGGTTTTCTTCGTCCTGAAACCGCATGGTTTTGGTTGTCGTGTAACTTTTGGGATAGTCAAAATCGACGCGTTGGGATCAATCTTGCCTCTGGTGTAAATGAAAGCTTTGGCAATGAAAATTGTCTGTGGGTCAATGGACATCTATATGCCATGTCTGATGTGCTGTTCCAGCAACAAGGCGATAATCAATGGAATATTAGTTCATTAGACAACAGCTTAAATTTGATCGTCAGCACAGGTTGGCGGCGCTATGAAAACCTGAATTTAAGATTGGTCGGTAGTCAGTTCAGTCAATGGCAGGCAAAAATTAGCGGTACAATTCAACGTGATGGCGAAGAAATTGTATTCTTAAATGAATATGGTTTACTTGAGCAGCACTATGCCAAATGGTGAGTGTAAGCCTATAAAAAAGCCGCAATCGATGCGGCTTTTTTATTCAGTTTTTATTTTGCAGCTTGCCAAAACACTTCAGCAGCTTGAATTGGATCATTGGTTTCTTCATAAGTTTTTAACCAAAGATCATAATTTTGCACAATGGGATGCTGACTCGGATGGAAGTCTTTTTTAAACCAATCTCGATATGGTTTGCTCATTCGGGTGAGGGTGCCATTTTTACCAAAGAACCACGGTAAGCCTTTCATGTTTAATTTTAAACGTTCAGTGAAGCTGAACCCGTCATGTTTCAGCATCACATTAGCACGGTATAAGGTAAAGCCGAGCATCAATCCACTGGTCCAAACCAAAGTGAATTTCTTTAAATTTTCATCGACCTTAGCCACATCTTTCATCACATCAAAAGCCACATCGCGATGTTCCATTTCTTCTATCGCATGCCAAATAAATAATGCACGGACATAAGGATGCGCAGATTCTAGTACGGACTTTTGGCTACAGAACGTTTCAGCCATCAGCGCAGTCAAATGCTCGGCAGAAGCCGTCATGGCAATGTTGTATTCAGGTGAGCGCTTGCTCAGTTCAAATTTAAAAATTTTATTTAGACGTTTAATGAACGCATCGACAGGCATGCCTTGTTGTTTCATCAACATATTCATTTTGTCATGCGCCATACCGTGCTGCGCTTCTTGACGAATAAAGTCAGCGACACGTTGCTGTAAATCAGGGTCTTGAATTTGACTGCGGAACAGACGTACAGATTCAATAAAATAGCGCTCGCCATCAGGAAAGGTCAGGCTCAAGGCATCAAACATACGAGTTAAAAAGGGGTCTCCGCCAAACCAATAGCGCGGGATTTCTTCTAACTTAAAATTCAGTTTTGTGCGAACAATAGGTTCGACTTGATATTTGACGATAGCATTCATGATATTTTTTCTGTGCGAGTCGTATTGATTGCAGTATGTCGGAGAAATTGCACTTTGTTTTGACAGATATTGCCAATTTTTATACATTTTACGCCATGATGAAAATATAAAATGTCAGAATTGGCAGGTCAGAAAGAGGGGCGAGATGGCTGAAATTCAGATCCCAAATGGTTACTTCCAACTGTGGAATATGGTCTTAATTGAGCGTGAATTAAACTATACACAGCTCGAATGGATTGCGCCGTATGCTGCGCAAATTCAGCATGTGCTGTCTTTGCCGATCGACTCTCAATCGCCGAATTCTTTTTTTAACAGCATCATGCAACTGACTCAGCAGCATCTGGATTGTCCGCAATTGGTTTTTGAAATGGCCAAGTATATTCGTGCGGAGCATTTTGGGGTGTTAGGCTATATGGCGACACTGAGTAATAGCGTTGCAGATGCTTTGCAATATGTGATGCGATTTAGTCGTTTGGTGATTGATGGGGCGCAAATTGTGCCAATGAATATGAGCCATCAAGATCATCAAATTATTCTGTCTTGGCCACAGCATGATGATGAATATGCTTTGGTGAATGAGTTGACCATGGCCTGTATGGCACATTTGGCCAAGCAAATTTTTCCAGATTCTTTAAAGTTACTCCGCATTCATTTTGCCCATGCGCCGCGGATGGCACGTTATCACTATGAAAAGTTTTATGGCTGCCAAATGGAATTTTCGACCCTTAAATATTCATTTGTGATTCATGCCGATAGTTTGGATTTAAAGTCAGAACTTGCTGATCCGTCACTGATGCAATTGTTATTACGTCAAGCCGAAGAGGCGATAGCTGCTCGTTCGCAACATTCAGATCCAATTCAACAGATGCAACAATGCATAGCAGATTATCTCAAATTACAGCAGCAAGCCCCTAAAATAGAATGGTTAGCAGAGGAGTTACATCTGTCAGTCAGAACCCTGCAACGACAGTTACAGGAGAAAGACACTTCGTTTAAACGGCTTTTGGAGCTTGAACGGATGAAACGCTGTGAATATCTACTTTCACAACAAACCCATTTGACAGATATCGCTTTACAGCTAGGTTATTCAGATCAGTCTGCTTTGGCACGTGCTTTTAAGGCATATAGCGGAGAGACATTATTAGCGCGAAAAAAAGCCTTGAGATTAGAATAAAACTTGCAGATTGCTCGTTAAGAAAAGCCTTTCAAACAACATTAAAAAAAGCGGTCAAACGACCGCTTTTCTTTAAAGCCAAACTTATGCCGCAGCTTTTAATTTTGGATACCGAAGTAAAATGGCAAGGATGGCAAAGATTGCCAAGACCCAACAGTAATACACACTACCAATCAGTTCTACAGGCGAAAGTTTTGCGATCGAACAAGCCAGTAACAGCTGTGCACCATAAGGAATGAGACCTTGGACTACGCAAGAGAAAATATCCAAGAGCGCAGCAGCACGTTTAGGGTCTACACCATATTCTTTGGCGACTTCACGTGCCATGTCACCAGATAAAATAATTGCGACAGTGTTATTTGCTACAAATAGGTTGGAGAAAATCACCAAGAAACTGATACCAATTTCACCTGCGCGTTCAGCACCAACTTTAAAGCAGCGTGTCATGCTGTAAATACGTTGAATCAGCCATTCTAAACCGCCTTCTTTTTGCATAATGGCAGAAATACCACCCAAGAAAATAGAAAGCAGGGCAACTTCAAACATGCCGGTAAAGCCGTCATAAATAGAATTATTTAAGCTTAAAAAATTAAATTCAGGTTGAATCACCAAACCAATCAAACCAGACAGTAAGACACCAATAGTCAGCACAGCAAGCACGTGCAAACGTGAAAAGGCCAAAATAAATACGGCTAAATACGGCAGGATTAGCCACGCATTATAAGCTTTGTGTTCAATCGCTTGTGAACCTTGACTCATAATTAAATAGATACAAATGCTAACGATCGATGCAGGAACAGCAATCCAAACATTGACCTTAAATTTATCGCGAAGCTGAACTTTTTGACTATTCGTTGCAGCAATGGTGGTATCTGAAATCATCGACAGATTATCACCAAACATAGCACCGCCGACCACAGCACCAATGGCATACACCACTTCAATTTCGGTGACTTGAGTAAAACCAAAGGCAATTGGTGCACAGGCTGCAATAGTGCCCATGGAGGTTCCCATCGCTGTGGCAATAAAGGCCGCAATAATAAACAGCATGGGCAGCACGAACTCAGGCGCAATCATCGATAGTCCCAACTGCACTGTTGCATCGACACTACCGATGGCACTGCTGACACTGGCAAAAGCACCAGCGAGCATAAAGACCATGAACATTAAGATCAAATTCGGGTGGCTAGCACCTTTCATAAATGTATCAATCGCGTCATTTATCTTGCCGCGATAGAGCAAAATTGCCAATACAATTGCAGGAAGAGCAGCGACAGGGGCTTTCACTTGATAGAACGCAAACTCAGTTCCAATGATGGAATGGTAAATACCACTGCCCAAAAAAATGGTCAGAAAAACAATAAGCGGGAGCAGTGCAAATGCCCGAGCAGGCACTTTCACTTGTGAATCGGAGGACATAGGAGATAAAAAAATAAAAGTATGCGGCTAGTATAAAGCAGGTTTTGCAATTTAAGGAAAATTAAAATGTAAATGCTAAGCCTGTTATTTTTAACATTTTTTTGATGATAAAATTAAGTTAATCTAAAACCTTATAATTTTGCCAGATCCTAAAATTAGGCATCTTTGATCATTGTGAAAAAAACTGAAATATCGGTAAATGATGCTTTCGGGTTGTTCTGGAAAATTATGTTTGCATGAGAAATGCCGACTGAGGATTGTATACCCTGTTCAATGGGTAAAAAATAGCGTTACAATGCGATGTCTTGTATTTCGACAAAACCCACATCATAGTTTTGATTCATTCAAGGAAAGTATAACCCTATGTCACGTTTAGCCACTCGATTTGGAACGCTTAAATCTCAACAGCGTAAGGCCTTGGTTTCTTATGTTATGGCTGGTGACCCTCATCCACAAGTAACGGTACCTTTGTTACATCAAATGGTTGAGGCAGGTGTAGATGTGATCGAATTGGGTCTTCCATTTTCAGACCCAATGGCGGATGGTCCTGTTATTGCACTTGCCGCTGAGCGTGCGCTTGCTGCAGGAACCAATACTCTAGATGCCTTGAACATGGTGAAAGAGTTCCGTAAAAACGATACAGAAACACCCGTGGTACTGATGGGCTATTTAAACCCTGTTGAAGTAATCGGCTATGAAAAGTTTGTTGCCTATGCACATGAATGCGGTGTAGATGGCGTGCTCTTGGTGGACCTTCCACCAGAAGAAGCAAAAGATCTAGATGCAGTATTGAAAAAATACGACATGGATCAAATCTTCTTACTTGCGCCAACATCCACTGATGAACGTATTCAGCATGTGGTGAAACAAGCCAGTGGATTTATCTACTATGTTTCTTTGAAAGGTGTGACAGGTGCAGCGACTTTAGACGTTGCTGAAGCTGCGGCACGTATTCAAAAAATCAAATCGTATACTCAGGTACCAGTTGGTGTTGGCTTTGGTATCAGTGATGCAGCATCGGCGAAAGCCATGGGTGTGGCTGCAGATGCGGTGATTGTAGGTAGTGCTTTTGTTAAACAATTTGCAAACTTAGCGCCAGAACAAGCTGTAATCGAAACAGTGAATAAAGTGAAGGAGCTTCGAGCTGCGCTCGATGAGTTAGTATGAGTCAAGACGCAAAAACAGGCAAAATTCTGAGCGCATCTACGCCATGGACAGAGCGTGCGGTACCAGGTATTCATGTACCTGATGAACAGCAAGCATTAAAGGCGACATTTACTGAGCCGACGATTGAATGTCCTGAGTGTCATGCACTTGTGACTCGTACTGCAATGTCATTTAATGCCTACGTTTGTCCGCAGTGTGATGAACACTTGCGAATGAAAGCGCGTGATCGTTTGAACTGGTTCTTTGACCAAGTACAAAAAGAATTGGGTCAAGAATTTAAAGCCAAAGATCCACTTAAATTTGTAGATAGCAAAGCGTATCCAGACCGTATGTCTGAAGCGCAGAAGAAAACCGGTGAAACAGAAGCTTTAGTGGTGATGCAAGGAACGCTGAAAGGCATTCCAATGATTGCGACTGCTTTCGAATTTGATTTCATGGGCGGTTCAATGGGCACTGTGGTTGGTGACCGTTTTGTTCAAGCGGCTGAACTTGCGATTAAAGCAAAACAACCGCTTATTTGCTTCGCTGCCTCTGGCGGTGCACGTATGCAAGAAGGCATGTTGTCACTCATGCAAATGGCGCGTACTTCTGCTGCCATCCAAAAAATGAAAGATGCTGGCTTGCCTTATCTAGTGGTGCTGACACATCCAGTCTATGGTGGTGTGACTGCATCATTGGCAATGCTCGGTGATGTTCACTTGGCTGAACCGAAAGCCATGATTGGTTTTGCTGGTAAGCGTGTGATTGAGCAAACTGTACGTGAAAAATTGGAAGAACCGTTCCAACGTGCAGAATACTTGCTTGATCATGGTGTAGTCGATCAAATTGTTCACCGTCATGCATTACGTGATACAGTTTATCGTATTGTAGCGAAATTGATGAACTTGCCTTGAACACAGCACCACTTGCAACTGATTCTTTAAACACATGGCTCGATTATTGGAGCCATGTTCATGTTACGGGTATTGATTTAGGTCTGGAACGGGTGATTCCTGTTGCGGAACGACTCGGTGTAACCCAGCCTGATGCGAAAGTGCTGACGGTCGCGGGAACAAACGGTAAAGGTTCAACCACAACGACATTGGCTGCCATTTTAAATGCGCAAGGTTATAATGTGGGTTTATACCAATCACCGCATATCTATCGATTCAATGAACGTGTAAAGCTTCAAGGTGTTGAAGTGGCCGACCAAACCCTGATTGATGCTTTTGTGGCCGTTGATCAGGCGCGTCGTGAATGTGAATTAAGTTTATCTTTTTTTGAAGCGACCACTTTGGCCGCTTTTGTTATTTTTAAACAGCAACATTGCGATGTATGGGTCCTCGAAGTGGGCCTTGGCGGTCGACTTGATGTGGTCAATGTCGTCGATCCAGATGTTGCAGTGATTACCAATATTGGTTTAGACCATACCGATTGGTTGGGCGACACTATTGAAAAAATTGCTTTTGAGAAAGCAGGAATTATTCGTCCAAATATTCCCGTAATTTTTGGTGGGCAGCAAGTTTTGCCTGAAGCCATTCGTCAAAAAGCAGAAGATTGCCAAGCCGCTTTACATGTACTCAATCGTGATTATTTTTATCAGTACAGTGATGATGGACAATCTTGGATGTTTGCCTCATCAGGTTCAACCTTAAAACTACCCGTGGGTTCTTTGGCACTCGAAAATATCTCTACGGCTGTAGCGGCAATCTTGGCCAGTGGTTTGGTGGTCTCTCAGCAGTCGATCGCTCAGGGGATTATCAATGCCAAGTTACAAGGCCGTTTTGAAGTTAGAGAAATTGCGGGTAAAACGGTGATTTTCGATGCGGGACATAACCCGCATGGTGTTGAATTTTTGTTAAAGCAATTGCGAAATTTCCTCCAGTACAATAAACAATACACAGAAGTGATCAGCGTTTTCTCCATGCTGACTGATAAAGACATAAATTCTGTCGTTAACTTATTGAAAGATACGGTAAGAATGTGGAAAATTGCACAATTAAATGTGCCACGTGCGGCATCTATCACACAATTGGATAGCGCACTGCAGCATCAAGTCGTAGAACATTATGACAATGTGCAATTAGCTTTTAAGTCCGCGCTGGAAGAAACAAAGAATAATCAGCTGATTCTGGTATGTGGTTCATTTCATACCTTAGAAGCGGTATGGGAGTATCTGGAAGAATGTCAATGAATAACAAACAACGCTGGATGGGTGGTGTTGTTTTATTAGGTGGTGGTGTACTGCTGGCCGCACTTTTACTTAAAGGCAAAGAAGAAATACATCAAAATCAAAGCCAAACTCCTGAAATGGCTCAAGTTGAGCAACAAGGTCAGGGTGCGGGTAAAATGTCATCATTGACAGTTGATGTTGAAACTGAAAAGCGCTTGCTCGAAGAACAACGACGTACCCGTGAAAAATCGGTTGCGGAGCAAGAAGCACGCGCAGCAGAATTTTTAGCGATGCAACAACAAGCGGAAGCTGATGCAGCACGTAAAGCAGCAGAAGAATATGCAGCTTTAAACGCACATCGTTCAGCTCAACAAAGTTCGGATAATATTCCTCCCGAATTGGTTGAAGATGAAAAAGCCAAGCAAAAGCGTTTAGCTGAGGATAAGTTGGCGGCTCAAAAAAAGTTAGAGACTCAGTCGGCGCAGCAAAAGGCTGATCAGGCACGTATCGCAGCAGATAAACAAAAAGCCGAAGCAAAACGTAAAGCGGATGCTCAAAAAGAAGCTGAACGTAAAGCACATGCTGAAGCTGAGAAAAAAGCAGCAGATAAGAAAGCAGCCGAAGCGAAGCAACAAGCTGAAGAAAAGCGTAAAGCCGAAGAAAAACACAAGGCAGAAGAAAAGCGTAAAGCAGAAGCTAAGAAAAAAGCTGAAGCTGAAAAAGCACGTGATCTGTTGGAAAATGGCGATAAGCAATGGATGGTGCAAGTTGCACTGGCTGCCAATGAAGCCAATGCAGATGCCGTCGCTGCAAAATTACGTGCAAAAGGCTATAAAGTGACGAAGAGTCCGACATCTAAAGGCATTCGTATTATGGTCGGTCCTTCGAAGGACCGTGATGCTGCGGACGCAACACGTAAAAAGATCAATTCAGATGCAAGTTTGAATATGAAATCTGCGTGGGTGATTGATTGGGTACCACTCGATAAACGCTAAGTTTATTTGAGGAATGACCTTTAATAAGATGGATTCAGTAGTTGCTGCTGAATCCATTTTACATTTTCAGGGCTGAATAAACGGTCAATATTTTTCCAAATAGGGTGGAAGCCATAGCCACCTTGTTTCATTTCACGTTTTGCTTCCTCAATGGACCAATGCTGAAAAATAATACGGTACATGGCCACACTCGCGCCTGTACGGTCTGAGCCGTGGTAGCAATGGATTAAAACTTTTTGCTGCTGTTGTTCAGCTTCTTTTATGGTTTTCATCACCGTCAGTAAATCTTCACGATCGATTTGCCACGTGTGTATCGGAATATGTACAAATTTAATCTTTTGCATATCAATAGCATTTTTTAAGCGTTCTGGGTCATGGTGCCGTGAACGTAAATTTATGATCACATCGATTTGCTGTTCTCGTAGAACAGGGGCGAGATCTGTATCAGGTTGTTCACTGCGAAATAGCGTTGGGCTGATTTGATAAAAATTATGCTGTTGATGAACGACTTTCCCCCAATGCTGAGGACGTTCATTTAACGGTAATGGATTTGATGTCATGCAACCCGTGAAGCTGAAGCTAACACTGAGTAGGATCATTGGTAGGATTTTAGCGGTCATAGCTTGTATTCTGATAGCGAGCGAATTCGAATGGGTCATGTGCACAGATGAGATCGATGTCCGGATGCTGCGCTAACTGCTGAATCTTATGAAGGGAGTGCAGTCGCTGTGTATTGTCGGTGGCAAATAAACGCTCAAGCTGATTTAAGGCCCGCGAATGAAAATTTGGATTTAATTGATGCTGTGAGTAATAAGCATCGCCACAATATAACAACCAGCGCTGGTTATTTTTAATCGCAATACCGGCATGACCCGCGGTATGTCCCAAAAGTGGAAGCATTAAAATGTCATCTTGAAAAATAGACAGACTGGCAGTGTGTTCTAAGTTAAACCATGCTTGCGTCCCGATGCTTTCGATAAAATTCCAATAACGATGCAGTTGGAATTGCTGTGGTCGATAGCGCAGTCGTGATTTTAAGCTATGAAGGTTTTGAGTGGCGTTATATTCACTGGCTAAGACATGCACAGTCGCCTGCGGAAAATCAGAGATCCCGCCAGCATGATCAAAATCTAAGTGTGACAACAAAATGTGTTGAACATCTTGAGCCTTAAAGCCTAATTTTTGAATTTGATGAATCGCACTCAGTTGCGAATTAAATTTGATTTGCGCTGTGCGTGAAATAAACCGACCTAAACGATTTTGTGGATGCAAATAATCTTGTAAGCCCAGTCCTGTATCGACTAAGACGAGCCCTTTATCGGTTTCAATGAGCAGGCAATGACAGACCAAATGTGCGCGAAAGCCTTTCTGTCCAAATAAAGGGGCACACGTTGGACAAAAACTACCACAATGTAAATGATGAATTTGATGAATCACGGTTTGTTATTTTCAAGTTTTTATTAGTTATAACGGAATTGTGATGTTTAACCAATCTAATCCCTGAGAGGAATTTGTAATCAAAAAAAGCTCATCCAGAGATGAGCAGGTTGGAGACTGCCAGAACGGGCTCGTCATTCGTTCTGAAGGGGGAAAACTATATTAACTATGGTTATGATACTTAGTTTGCTTAGGTGCTGCGCTTAAAAATAGTTAAATTTGTACCTTCGCTTTGGTCACTCACAGCAGAGCTTCTTATCTTGCGCTCGGACAGCGTAATGCTCCGTTTTATCCTCACTTAGGTTGAGGCGTTAAACGAAGGTAAGGCGTAACTGCGTTATATCCTTGAGGAAAGCGTTGTTTGATTTCCTCTTCATCTTTTAATGACGGCACAATCACCACATCTTCACCTTGTTGCCAGTTGGCCGGTGTTGCAACTTTATGGTTGTCTGTCAGTTGCAAAGAGTCAATGACACGTAAAATTTCATGGAAGTTACGCCCTGTAGATGCAGGATAAGTAATGATTAAACGGACTTTTTTATTTGGATCGATGATCACCAAAGAGCGAACAGTTAATGTTTCGCTGGCATTGGGGTGAATGAAATCATAAAGGGTGGACACTTTACGGTCTTTGTCTGCAATGATCGGGAAGTTGACCGTGGTATTTTGAGTATTATTAATGTCGTTAATCCAACCATGATGCGACTCAACATCATCAACAGACAGGGCAATGGCCTTGACACCACGTTTGCTAAATTCATCTTTTAGTTTTGCGGTAAATCCAAGTTCTGTGGTGCAGACTGGGGTGTAATCGGCAGGATGCGAAAATAAAATGCCCCAACTGTCACCTAAAAAGTCATAAAAATGAATGCTGCCTTCGCTTGAGTCTTGAGTAAAGTCTGGTGCAGTATCACCTAAACGAATCGTCATGGAATATCCCCGTATTTATTGAATTTGTTTAACTTGAAAATAAATATGAAGGATTTTTTTTATGATTAAAAATAGTGTTTTTTCATTTCTTTATGAATATATTTCATATAAAACAGTTTTATTGGGGGATAAATGCGAAATATCTCACGACAGAGTCACTATGTTGTCTGCAGAAAATTTGTTACATTAGCTTGCCTTAAGTCTCCGGGGCTAGAACCCGAGCGCAGAATATTTAAGGGGATTTTTGTGCAAAACCCTTGTACTTCGAATTTCTAGCACCATAATAACGACTAAGAAAATATATTCATTTGACAAGCAAGATTTAGAGAGTCTATTCATGTTGGCAAGTCTGATCGGAGGAATCTTCGGTACCAAAAATGAGCGCGAACTCAAACGCATGCGTAAAATCGTAGAGAAGATTAATGCGCTCGAGCCGACGATATCTGTTCTAAGCGATGCAGACTTATCTGCAAAAACTGAAGAATTCAAAGAACGTTATAAAAAAGGCGACAGCCTTGATAAATTATTACCTGAAGCGTTTGCTGTTTGTCGTGAAGCTGCAAAGCGTGTCATGGGCATGCGTCATTATGATGTACAGCTGATTGGTGGTATTACTTTACATGAAGGTAAGATCGCAGAGATGCGTACCGGTGAAGGTAAAACCCTCATGGGAACGCTTGCTTGTTACCTCAATGCGATTAGTGGTGAAGGTGTTCACGTGATTACGGTGAACGACTATCTCGCACAGCGTGATGCTGAATTAAACCGTCCATTATTCGAATTTTTAGGTTTAAGCATTGGGATTATTTACTCAATGCAAGACCCAACTGAAAAAGCTCAAGCGTATCGAGCTGACATTACTTACGGTACCAACAACGAATTCGGTTTCGATTACTTGCGTGACAACATGGTGTTTTCTGCTGCTGAGAAAAAACAGCGCAGCTTAACCTATGCCATCATCGATGAGGTCGATTCGATCCTGATTGATGAAGCGCGTACACCGTTGATCATTTCTGGTCAATCAGAAGACTCATCTCAGTTGTATGCTGCAATTAACAGCATTCCACCAAAACTTCATGCACAAAAAGAAGAAAAGGTACCAGATGGCGGTCACTTCTGGATTGACGAAAAACAGCGCTCTGTAGAAATGACCGAAGTCGGTTATGAAACTGTTGAAGCTGAATTGATTCAAATGGGCTTGCTTGCTGAAGGTGAAAGTTTATATTCATCTGCTAATTTAAACTTGGTACACCATGTTTCTGCGGCCATTCGTGCGCATTACCTATACCAACGCAACGTGCATTACATCATCCACGAAGGTGAAGTGATCATTGTCGATGAAAACACTGGTCGTACAATGCCGGGTCGCCGTTGGTCAGAAGGTTTGCATCAAGCAGTAGAAGCAAAAGAAGGTTTGGAAATTCAGCCTGAAAACCAAACTTTAGCAACTACAACATTCCAGAACTATTTCCGTCTATACAAAAAATTATCGGGTATGACGGGTACTGCAGATACTGAAGCTGCAGAGATGAAAGAAATTTATGGCTTGGATGTTGTACTTATTCCAACCCATCGCCCAATGATTCGTAATGACCAAAACGATTTAATCTATTTAAACCGTGAAGGTAAATACAACGCCATCATTCAAGAAATTCAACGTATTCATGAAGCGGGTGTTGCGCCGATTCTGATTGGTACAGCAACCATTGAAGCCTCTGAAATTTTATCAGATAAGCTGAAAGAAGCTGGTATTCAACATGAAGTACTTAATGCGAAACAACATGAGCGCGAAGCGGATATTATTGCGCAAGCGGGTTCACCTCGTGCAGTAACCATTGCGACTAACATGGCTGGTCGTGGTACTGATATTCTGTTAGGTGGTAACTGGAAAGCTTTGCTGGCGAAGATTGAAGAGCCGACTGAAGCAGATGAAGCACGTTTGAAAGCAGAGTGGGAACAAAATCATGAAATGGTGCTGAACTCTGGTGGTTTACACATCATTGGTTCAGAACGTCATGAATCTCGTCGTATCGATAACCAGTTACGTGGTCGTGCGGGCCGTCAAGGTGACCCAGGTGTATCACGTTTCTACTTGTCGCTTGAAGATGACTTGATGCGTATCTTCGCAGGTGATCGCGTGGTTGCAATGATGCGTGCCATGGGGCTGAAAGAAGATGAAGCCATTGAGCATAAAATGGTTTCACGCTCGATTGAAAATGCACAACGTAAAGTTGAAGCACGTAACTTCGATATTCGTAAAAATCTATTGAAATACGATGACGTAAACAACGAACAACGTAAGATTATTTACTCTCAGCGTGATGAAATTCTTGTTGAACCGTCTTTACAAGATTACATCGAAACGATGATTCAGGATGTGACTAAAGGCATGATCGAAATATATATTCCACCTGAGTCTATTCACGATCAGTGGGATATAGAAGGTCTTGAAAAGGCGCTACGTGAAGATCTATCGATTGAATTGCCAATTTCGCAGTGGTTAGAGCAAGATCGTCGTTTGGATGCAGAGGCTTTGGTTGAACGTATTACTGATGAAGTTCTTCAGCACTACCGTTCACGTCGTACGCAAATGGGTGACGAAACGGCTGCAATGCTCGAACGTCACTTTATGTTGAATTCATTGGACCGCCATTGGAAAGAGCATTTGGCAGCAATGGATTACTTACGTCAGGGGATTCATTTACGTGGTTATGCGCAGAAAAATCCTGAGCAAGAATACAAAAAAGAAGCCTTTAATTTATTTGTAAACATGCTTGCTGTGATTAAGTCCGATGTCGTGACAGATTTATCTCGTATTCATGTGCCTACAGCCGAAGAACTTGCAGAAATGGAAGCTCAAAAACAGGCTCAAGCTGAATCAATGAATCTTCAATTGTCACACAATGACTTTGATAATTTGTTGGCTGAAGCCAATGGTAATGATGTTATCGATGCGCAATACACACCTGCAGAGCAAGTGATTGTTCCGCCAGAAAGTCGTAACTCGCCTTGCCCATGTGGTTCAGGTCTAAAATATAAACAATGTCACGGTAAAATCTAAACAGCATTGTTTAATTTCAAATAAATCAGAGCCTTCGCGCTCTGATTTTTTATTTACACTACTAATCTGACCTGAATAGTATTTGCAGTTCAGTAGATTAAATGTTATTTAGTTTCTATCAATAACCGTAAGACGGAAAAGACAATGAAAAAAGTACTAAAACCGTTCATGATTGCTGCTTTGGCTTTGCCAACTTTTGCCTTTGCAAACGCTCCTCAGACGACTTCTTTAGAAAAAGTTCAACAAGCAGTTGGTCCAACAACAACTCAAGTACAGATTGGTACTGACGGTCAAGTGACTGTAGCAAGCCCGCGTACGGGTATTCGTTATACCTTTGCCAATCCAAATCGTCCAATCGTATTGCAAACTGCAAAAATTGCAGCAGCCAATGCGGCGAATGCTGACCGTATTGTGGCTGAAAACCCAGCACTTTCTGCTGCGAGTCAACAAAAAGCGAAACAAGTGCTTCTTGATGAAGCCACTCAGTTGGCGCGTAACTAATTTACGACGAACAGCGATAAAGACCAGTCGAAAGGCTGGTTTTTTTATGTGCAAAAGAAATGCTCAATAAAATTACAGCAAAACCGTGCTTCTGCTCGATTTTTTATAGATTTTGCACTAAGCTGTATTTTTTATAACTCATATAGTTGGACGTTGAAAAATGGCAGTTGGTGACGTATCTATGCCACAGATGCATGTGGTGAAAGGTGTAAAAATCGGTTCGGCTGAAGCGTATGTGCGCTATCAGAACCGACGTGACCTTGTCATTTTTGAATTTGCTGAAGGCTCTAATGTCGCAGGCGTTTTTACTCAAAATGCATTTTGTGCAGCACCGGTGCATATTTCGAAAGCGCACTTATTAGCAGGTAATCCACGTTATTTGGTGATTAACACCGGAAATGCCAATGCCGGTACTGGCAAAATCGGCATGGCAAATGCTGAGGCGACGTGTGCGAAACTGGCAGAACTGACAGGTGTTCAAAATACAGAAGTTCTTCCATTTTCAACAGGTGTAATTGGTGAGCAATTACCTATTGATCGTTTGGTTCAAGGCTTGCAACCAGCATTAGATAGTTTGCAGGAAGATGCATGGTTGGATGCGGCAACGGGCATTATGACCACTGATACAACACCTAAAGGTGCATCTGAACAATTTGAGTTAGATGGCGTCCTGTATACCATGACAGGTATTTCTAAAGGCGCAGGCATGATTCGTCCAAATATGGCGACCATGTTGAGTTATGTGGCAACTGATGCACCCATTAGCCGTGAGCTGGTGCAACAGCTTTTGAAAACCACAGTTAACCTGTCGTTTAACCGTATTACGGTGGATGGTGATACCTCAACGAATGACTCATGTATTTTGATTGCAACGGGCCAAGCTGGTGGCGTAGAAATTACTTCAGAATCAGATTCCCGTTATGCTGCTGTTTTAGACGTGTTAACACGTGTAATGAAACGTCTTGCACAGCTCATTGTCCGTGATGGTGAAGGTGCGACGAAGTTTATTACTGTGGCGGTAGAAGGCGGCGCAGATACTCAAGAATGTTGTGATATTGCTTATAGCATTGCACATTCACCGTTGGTTAAAACTGCAATCTTCGCATCAGATCCAAACTGGGGCCGTATTTTGGCAGCTATTGGTTATGCAGGTGTGCCAAATTTAGATGTTGAAAAAATTCAGGTCTGGTTAGGTGATGTTCAAATCTGTAAAGACGGTGGTGCCGCAGCAGATTATACCGAAGCAGCAGGGGCTGCAGAGATGGAGAAATCTGAGATCACGATCCGTGTAGATTTAGGACGTGGCAGTGCGCGAGATACTGTGTATACCTGTGACCTGTCGTATGACTATGTTAAGATTAACGCAGATTACCGTTCATAAGATATTTGATGTTTTTGAAAAGCCTCCGTTGTGAGGCTTTTTTATAAGTGGAACTTTTTAATGACCGGTAAAAAATAGCCAAGTGCCATATTTATGGGTCAGTTGTGAAGCACCTGTGTAGTAGCAGGCATTAAGGATAGAGAAGACGTTGTAATGAATAATGCAAACAACTTAATTGCAAATGAAGCAAAATCAATTGTACAAGCGCATTTGGATCGTTTGGGTGATGTTAAAGAGCATCACTTAACGGAAGCTGCAAAGCTTGAAAAGTTTGAATTAATTAAAGCGGAACTCAAAAAACGTAACGCTGTCCTTGTTGCACACTATTATTGTGATCCTGAAGTGCAGGAACTAGCAGAACAGACCGGTGGATGCGTTTCGGATTCACTTGAAATGGCACGTTTTGGTCGGGATCATGAAGCAACGACGTTGGTGGTTGCAGGAGTGAAATTCATGGGGGAGACCTCGAAGATTTTATCTCCTGAGAAAACCGTACTGATGCCTACTCTAGAGGCAACATGCTCACTTGATTTGGGGTGTCCTGTCGATGAATTTACCAAATTTTGCGATGCACATCCGGATCATACGGTTGTGGTATATGCCAATACCTCGGCGGCAGTGAAAGCACGTGCAGACTGGGTGGTAACCTCGAGCTGTGCTGTTGAAATTGTTGAGTATTTAGATAGTTTAGGCGAAAAAATTATTTGGGCACCTGATCAGCATCTCGGTCGTTATATTCAAAAGAAAACCGGTGCAGACATGTTGCTGTGGGATGGGGCATGTATAGTTCATGAAGAATTCCGTGCACGTGGTATTGCCAATATGAAAGCGTTGTATCCTGATGCAGCAGTTTTGGTGCATCCCGAGTCACCAGAATCTGTCGTGGATATTGCAGATGCCGTCGGTAGCACCTCGCAATTGATCAAGGCTGCACAAACCTTGCCACACGAACGTTTAATCGTGGCAACAGATCGCGGTATTTTTTATAAAATGCAGCAAGCTGTGCCGAATAAAATTCTCATCGAAGCACCGACGGCGGGTGAGGGAGCGACTTGTCGTTCATGTGCGCATTGCCCTTGGATGGCGATGAATGAATTAGATGGAATTCTCGAAGTTTTACAAAAAGGCGATCAGGAAATTTTTGTAGATCCGGCATTGGCTGAACGTGCTAAATTGCCTTTAGATCGGATGTTGAATTTCAGTGCCAGTTTAAAACGTTAATTTTTGCTTGAAAAATGATTAAAGTGCTTGATAAATAATCGCTTGAAATGATTTTTTATGTTTTTTTGAAGATAGGTGTTGACGTTAATCAACGTCACGCCTAGAATGCACACCGTACCGCACGATATGCGATACAGCGAAAGCTGAGATGAAACGGAGCATAGCACAGCCTGGTAGTGCACCTGGTTTGGGACCAGGGGGTCGTAGGTTCGAATCCTACTGCTCCGACCAATTTCTCAAGGCAAAAATCGCGTGATAGTCTATGTCATCGGTAATGCGCCTGTAGCTCAGTTGGATAGAGCATCCGCCTTCTAAGCGGATGGTCACAGGTTCGAATCCTGTCAGGCGCGCCATTTTAATGGTGTTCTGATAATAGAATCTGAAACTTGTTGTGATGGTGGATGTAGCTCAGTTGGTAGAGCCCCGGATTGTGATTCCGGTTGTCGTGGGTTCGAATCCCATCATTCACCCCAATTCGGAGCATAGCACAGCCTGGTAGTGCACCTGGTTTGGGACCAGGGGGTCGTAGGTTCGAATCCTACTGCTCCGACCATTTTCTTAAAGAAAACGGTCGATAAAAGATACCGCATACAGCGGTTTTTTTATGCCTGTAATTTAAAATGCGTTATATTGGTTATTCACAAGCAAGAACATGATGGTGGATGTAGCTCAGTTGGTAGAGCCCCGGATTGTGATTCCGGTTGTCGTGGGTTCGAATCCCATCATTCACCCCAACTTTTAAAGTTGAAAGCGGAGCATAGCACAGCCTGGTAGTGCACCTGGTTTGGGACCAGGGGGTCGTAGGTTCGAATCCTACTGCTCCGACCATTTATCTCAAAAGTAATACTATGAAAAAGATGCCGCATTTAGCGGTTTTTTTATGCCTGAAATTTATAAAAAATAAAAAAGCCACCATAAGGTGGCTTTTTTATATTCTGCTATTTAGGGAATGATGGTGACATTTACACGACGGTTGATGGCACGATTGGTTTCAGTGTCATTAGAGACTATCGGTTGTTCAGCACCACGGCCAATAATTTGAATATTTGAACTGTTATAACCTTGCTTTAAAAAGACGTTTGCGACGCTTTGCGCACGTTTTTCTGACAGTTGTTGGTTGTAATTGGCTTGTCCAACATTATCCGTATGACCAATAAACTTAATTTTGTTTAGGTCATATTTAATCAGTTGAGTGGCAAGTGTATTTAACTTGACTTGTTGGTGGGGGTGAATTTGATAATCATCAAAACCAAATAAAAGTCGTTCTGGTAGGGCAAGTGTCCAACCATCATTGGTCAAGACAAACCCTTCTTTTTTAAGCATGCGTGCTTGTTTGTAACTTAAGTTACCTAAACTCATGCAGGCTGTCATAGTGGCTGTGAATGCAATTATAAATAAAACTTTAAATGCGTTCTTTAACATAGCAAATCCTATGAGTTGGGGCGTTGTGGTGCAATGCACCAATGATTATTCGAAAGTTTAGCATCATACATGGCGCGATCCGCATCTGCGATTAGATCTTCTGGCGATTTCGCATTTTGGATCAGTGCCACACCAATATTAGCTTGTAATGCAATATTATGTTGCTCATAAACAAATGTGGAACCATAGCAGTCATGTATTTTGTGACAAAAGACTTCGAGTTCTGTCAGGAAGTTTAAGCGATTGATAATAATTGCAAATTCATCACCACCGAGTCGCGCAACGAAAGCATCATCTGGAAGTGCTTGTTTTAAACAATGTGATGAGGCACGCAGTACTGCATCTCCAGCTAAGTGTCCATATTGGTCATTCACATGTTTAAAGTTTTCAATATCGACAAAGAACACAGCAGCGTTCGCTTTTAAGTCAAATAGCTCAAACAGCTTTTCATAAAAATAATTACGATTTGGCAATTGGGTTAATGCATCATGACGTGCTAGATGAATTAGCTTGTCATTTTCTGAAATCAAGTTTTTATTTGACTGTTCAATTTCACTAAGTAAACCATTAAAGGCGGTACTGAGTGCGTGTAATTCTTGAATATCAGAGTTTGAAACCCGCATTTTATAATCTTTCTTAATGCTAATGGTTTGGGCTGATTCAACAATAGAGCGAACAGATTGCATTAAGTATTGATAAACAGAATTCACCGACCAAAACACAGTAGCCAATAAAAGAATAAAACCTAAAAACAAGCCCAGCAAAATTTTATGGAAGAAACTAACTAAATCTGAAGAGTTTCCATATACGACCAGTTCGCCGTAACTTTTCTGATCATGATGAATATCTAAACGAATCGGTTGGCTAAAAAAGAAATAATCTAAAATCGCTTGGCTAGAGAATGTTGAAATTTCTTTTTGCTCAGCATGAGCAAGCGACGCATTTTGAAGGTTGGTAATTTCTATTGAACGGATAGGATATAGTTGGGTGTATTCATTTAAAATTTGACCCATCGTTATTTGGTCATTAAACACCACAGCCGGTTGAACACGTTCGTTAATTGCATTTGATAAAATCGTTAAGCTGTTTTTTGCATAGGTATGCATTGTATAGGTGGAAATCACCAAAAAAATCGCAGAACAAATCGTAAATGTTAAAGCAAAGATGGTGAGCTGCGAACGCGTAAATAATTGGTGTAATGTAATTGGGTTATAGAGTTGTTTCATTCAGCTGACTCCGATGACTTCGCCAGTAATAAAACGCGTGGATCAATATGTATTTGTGACTGCGTTAAACTTTCCATATTAATTTTAAACGAATAACTCTGATTTTTTTTATACAAACAAAATGCACTGCCAGACTCACACTCACTATTGTTACTACTTAGAGAGAGGGCGGGGAAATTAACATGGTTGTTTAAAATACTTTGTTCTTCTTTTGCTGATAGATTGGAAAAAAATAAAACTTGGCAATGACTAGATTTGATGTCATTTACATTGATGGCTGTAATTTTATAAGTGCTGTGGGTTGGCGCAAGTTTTTTAAAATCATTGACTAAACTTGAATTATTAATCACACAAAATTTGGGTGAAGTGGTTTCCCACTTGGCATAACTCAAAATAGAGAAAGTGGTTGTGAAAATATTTGCTGTGGGAGCTGCATATAATATGGGTGAAATGGAGCACGCCATTATTAAATAGGCAGTTTTTTTAAAAACAACCATATGAAATCAAAAAGTCTTAAATTAAATGGAATGAAAATTGGGTGTATATACGTTTTATTATATGAAATAGGGCGTATATAGCCCAATAATAATACAAAAGAATGTTTGTGTGTTTAAAAAATCGACATGCGTAAAATAAATCATAAAAAAGGTGTTGCAACGATCCTGAAATGCTGTAGAATGCACATCCATCGGCGGTGATGAAGATTAAAACTTCTGATAAAACAATGACTTGGTTGAATTGATTAGGTTGGGTTTTATTTGATAGGTTTAAAAAATAATTTGAATTACTGGTTGACTTTTTAGAAATAAAGAGTAATATAGCCGACCTAGCTTGCTGGTGACGAACCAACAAGAAGATCATTAAGAGATTATGAAGAACAACTTGTGTGGATTTTTACTGATTGATTGATCGAAATTATTTTCAT